>CAYOZL010000015.1:0-40849 GCA_964408435.1 uncultured Bdellovibrionales bacterium
TTCTACCTTGGTAACCTTTTGAATATTTCTTTACACGAGCAACAAATTGAATTTCTAGGCCAACTGATAAATCCAAAGCAGCTAGAGCTTTAGTTTTATTCAACCATATATGGTCGCACATCAACTTTTTATCTGAAACTCTCCTTACTTCTTTAAATAAAATTGTAGGCAAAGCTAAACCCTTAAAAGCATTTTTAGTTCCTTCTCGGACATACTTTGCAGTGAACAAATCTCTTTGACCATCAATCTTTTTAAGTTCTTTTCTCATCTTTTTTATTAAAAAGAATGTTACCCTTCTTTTCTAAGTCCCACAAAACGTCCTGTGAACAATCTGCTCTGTCTTTGGCGGTGTAATAAACTCTTTATATCTAGGCTGTTCATCAAAAGGCTTGCTTAAAACCTCACTTAACAAATGAAACAAATTAAAGTCGCCTTCATTTGCTTTTTTAATAGCCTGCTCTATTTGATGATTTCTTGGAATGTAGACAGGATTTTTTTTATTCATTATTTCTTGCGGGCATTCTTGTTGGCTCGCTAAGCGCTTGCTCCATTTTTCTTTAAACGATTTAAAACCTTTGGTTTGAGTTATAATTAAATTACCTAAAGACCCATTCTCTAAAGTCTTTGATAATTCATAGTGGCTCAATGTAAAATCTAGTTTGTTTTCTTCTAAAAAATTTAGCCAAGAATTAATTAACTCTTGATCCTGTTCTACTGGCTTAGCTAGGCCTAACTTCGCTCCCATTTTCTGAATCCAGCTATCTACAAAGAGATCCCCAAATGAACTAATCTGCTCAGTGAATGCATTAAAGGCATTCTTTTTCTTATTCCCCTTTTCTTTATCCTCTGGATATAAAGCTAGCAGAGCCTCAGCTAGCTTTGCTAGATTCCATTTTGCAATGTTTGGCTGGTTACCGTAGGAATAGCGGCCGTTTCTATCTATAGAACTAAATACTTTATTAAATTCAAAGCGATCCATAAAAGCGCATGGGCCGTAATCAATAGTTACTCCTGCAACTGAAGTATTATCTGTATTCATCACACCGTGAATGAATCCAAGGGACATCCAATCTGCAATTAAAGTTACCTGTTTTTTTAAGACTATTTTAAAGAAATCTAATGCAAGGTCACTTGAGTCTGAAATCTCAGGATAATGCCGCTTTGCAGAGTATTTTAATAAGATCTCTAGGTTTTCCATATCTCCCCGATTTGCAAAGTATTCAAAAGTGCCAACCCTAATATGACTAGGGGATACACGAGTGAAAACTCCTGCAGTAACAGAGCCTTCTCTAGCAATTCTATCGCCTGTTAAAGTTACAGCAAGAGAACGAGTAGTGGGGATTCCAAAAGAATGCATTGCCTCACTTACAAGAGATTCTCTTAGAACTGAACCAATAGTTGCCCTGCCGTCCCCTCTTCTAGAAAAATGCGTTTGCCCTGCTCCTTTAAGCTGAATATCAAAACGCTGGTCTTCGGTATTTAGAACTTCTCCTAAAAGTATCGCTCGGCCATCTCCTAAGCTTGGAACAAAACGCCCAAACTGATGCCCAGCGTAAGCCATTGAGATTGGTTTTACTCCCTCTAAAGCTTGAGAGCCTGAAAATATTTTAGCAAGCTCTTGCTCACTACCTAGTTTAGATAAATCACAGCCTAGCTCAGCAGCTAGCTGTTTATTGAAAAAAACTAGACTAGGTGAAGAATGTTCTAGCGGGTTTTCTACAGAGTAGAACTGCTTAGGAAGATTGCAGTAGGTATTATCAAATTTAAACAAAGCTCTTTAGTCCATTAAATTATTTACTTACGCTAATAAATCAACTAGCCACTTCTATTTTAACTTTCATTTTCTTAATTTTTGAATCTTTTAGGTTCGCTAGAATCATTTCAAGTTTATTGCGATTAACTGCAACATAGCTAGACTTATCTAGGACAACAATCAATCCTATATCTGCACCTGCTGCGCCTACTGATTGTGTGAGGAATCCTAGTATATCAGACTTCCTAATCTTATCTTTTTTCCCTGCGCTAATATATAAAGATTCATACAAAGGCTCTGGGTAGGATTTCAATTCAGGTTTTAAGGCATGTTCCTCTATCTTTTTACCTATGTCTTCATCTAGATAATCTGGAAGAGACTCTTCATTTGATAGAATTAAATAAGCCGTTCCTTCTGCATGCATACGAGCAGTTCTACCATTACGATGAAGAAAATCTCTCTTGTTTACTGGATACTGAAAATGAATAACATGCTTTATCAATGGAATATCTAAGCCACGTGCTGCAAGATCAGTTGCAATTAAGACATTATGCGCACCGCTTCTAAATTTGATTAGGCTCTTCTCACGGTCAATTTGCTCTAGCCCACCGTGGAAGACCCCATGTTTAAAATTCTTCTTCGTTAGTAGTAAACTAATCCTCTGAACTGCTTCTCGATGATTACAAAAAACTAGTGTTGGCTCTTGATTAAGCTGAGTAATAAGATTGATTAAGGTTTCTACTTTTAAATCACTTGCTCCTCGAACTAAGCGCATCTTGAGGTTGTTTTTTTCTTCTTTATTAAAATCAATTGTTTTAAATTTATCTAGATTTACAAATTCAGGAATAACATTAATTGCCGTGGCAGAGGTAAGAATAACTTGCGGCTTTTTAGAGCTAGCAGTAAAAATTGTCTCCATATGCTCTTGAAAACCCATTTGTAGTAAATTATCAAATTCATCTAGAACAATTATATCAATTTTAGAAAAGTCCGTTGATTCTCTTGTAATGTGGTCGACGATTCTTCCTGGGGTGCCAATGATTATCGCAGGTGCTTGTTTAAGACTTTGTTTCTCTATTTTAAAAGCATGCCCCCCGTAACAACATGTCACCTTAAATGAACTCTTTAATGCTCGAAATACTGTCTCAATTTGCAGTGCTAACTCTCTGGAGGGAACCACAACTAGCGCGGTGAGCCCGTTGCAACCACGATGCAAACGATTTAGCGCAACAGCTAAAAAAGCAAGAGTCTTACCAGAACCAGTAGGTGATGTTAGCATCAGGTGACGGCCTTTAGTCCCCTCCTCTATTGCCATTAGCTGCATGGAGTTAAACTTTTCGATATTCGAATTAACTAGAATATTGTCACATAATGATTTTAAATCGGCAGACATTTACTAGAAGTAACACGAATGAAAGAACTGTGAAAATTTCTAGTCTTAATAATAAAGGGGATGTTCTACCCTTCCCTTTTTTTAGACTAAGACTAGGATTAAGATTAGGACTAAGATGAAAGACTGCTTACGATTGTACTAAAAATCCTTTCTAAAAAACTTTTTTTTCTAAAGAACTTTCCTTTCTAAAGAACGTTACTTAGAGCACTTAAAAGATACTCGGATCCTTTTTCGCTATCTCTAAGTCTTTCTAAAATTAAGGGTTGCACTTCTGTTCCTAAATCAGCAAGCAGGCCACTTAACAGACATTGCAAGCAACCACTTTTGAACATATAATGATCCTTATCTAAAGAGCACAGTAAGCATGGACGCTCAGAGCTCTCACGTAAAGAACAATGCGAGCACCGACCTTCAAGCATATCAAAAAGTCTTGGCAGATGTTTTTCCATCTTTGAATACTCAAAGTGACTTAAGCATTTGAATAAAAATGAAGTTACCCAATCAGCCGACAAATAGTCGTCTGAAACGATAGCATCAATTACTTGAGGAATAATTCTAGGTCCACACTCATAAACTAATCTAGAAAGATCCTCAAAAGTCTCTCTCAATTCTCCAGCAACATAATCACAATCCAGTGAGGAACTTGATATTTTTTTAATGACTACGAAAAGTATGTTTTCAGCTTTTAGATATCTCCTGGAACGAATATTAGAAGCAAGCTCATGAATACTGACCTCGCTGTAGTTCTTTAATTTGGCTGGTTTCTTTACCTTCTCACAGGCTAACAATAGCTCTTTTTCTATTCGAGAGGGTTTTCTTCTCTTGCGCAAAGAAGCTTTTTCTTTTCTACCGATATACTGCGCTAGGTAACTAGCCAGATGCCCTTTTTTCCTAAGAGCAATTAGAATCTCTAACTTCTGTTTCACGTTTGTGAATTTTCTTTTTTCTAGCAATCTTCGCAACAACTTTGAGGTGCATGTTCCAGCATCTACAACTTGATCAAGTACGAGCAATCTAAAATCACTAATACGCAGCTTATTAATTGCCCTAGGGGTAGCTGCACTTAGCAAATAAGATTTATGCAAAGGACTCCAGGCACACCGCCTTTTAAGCTCGGTAATATATTCCGATAAAAGGCATTTGATTTTTTTGGCTTTAAAAAGAGCGATTTTTGCCCTAGCTCTCACATCTATGTTTTTTCGAGAACTAGCAAAAGTATTTAGAACTTCTAAGGCCTCAACCTCATGACAGCCGTATATCAAAGACAGCCTAGCTGCCTCGATTCTAGCATAAGGATTGAAAGTTTTGAGGATTTTAAAAGCCTCAGCTTGATTGCAACCATAAAGGCGAGATAGCCTTGAAGCTTCAATTTCAGCATCCGGATTATAAGCCTTTAATTCAATTTCAAGCTCTTCTGAAAAATCAGAAACTGGATGTCCTAGTCTTAACAAAGCTTCAATAAATGGTAGTCGTCTCATACAAGAATTATCATATGGACTATATGGCAGAGCACTTACATATTGCCCTTTGACAAATCCCCATGCAAGATCCTCAAGGCCAGTATCAAAATCATTAATAATATTTGATAATGATTCTGCCATTGAGTATGAATCAAGATTGGGCCTAAAGAAACGTTTTAGGACTGAAAAATCAGCATGAGTGCTTGGTAGAACTGAGAACATGTTAAAAACCTCTAACAACGAAATGATAAAACACTACGTACAAACGTAGCAGTAACTACACACATTAGTAGCGACTGCTGAAATTACACTTCTACCTATTTTTGAATTATTTTTTGAAATTTATTCTCAGAGTAGATAACACATGATTAAAGTGATTAAAACATAGCCTAAGAACTATATGACCAATGGGCACACTTCCGATTTTCTTCATTTAGTCTACCTAGATAAAATCTCCGCCATCCTAACATTAATAAAATACTTATCTCTGCCAGACTCCACAACTGAAAGCACTTCTAACTTCACTAACTCATCTAAATACTTAGAAGCCGTTTGCCTCTTAGCAATCCCAACTTCCTCTAAATAATTAATCTTCGTATAAGGATTTGAAAAAATCACCTCTACTAACTCATGACTATATATTTTAGGTAATTTTTCTTTTACAACACTAGCCACTTCTTCTTGCACCCTACTAAGCTCATCTATTCTATCTAAGGTATCTACGGCTGAATAATGAAGAGCTTCAAGCATAAAAAGAATCCAGCTTTCCCACTTATTAGACTCAGTTATATCTTTTAAAGCTTTATAATAATCACTTTTATTTTTTAAGATATAATCACTTAAGAATAAAATTGGTCGATCTAATATTTTTTTCTCTAATAGAAACAAAATATTAATTATTCTTCCTGTTCTGCCATTCCCGTCCCCAAAAGGATGTATTGCTTCAAACTGGTAATTCACGAGTGCTAGTTTAATTAAGGAATCTAAATTATTATCTGAATATATGAATTTCTCTAAATCACTTAGCTTTTTAATGATGATATCGTAACCAGAAGGTGGAGTGTAGATAACTTCTCCGGTTTTTTGATTAGCAATTTTTGTGCAAGGAACTTTTCTAACTCCTTCCATGAGGACTGAGCTTCTCTAAGACTAATATATTTAATTAAGACATCAGAGTTAGAAATTCTAAATATTGCTTGCCTTAATTCAGCTAGCTTAGAGTTAGTAACTATTAGCTTCCTTAATACTAATTTAGATTCTAGCTCTATTGACTCCGGAGGAAGAGGAGGTAAATCATTATAAGGTTTGCTTGCTATAAAAGTCATAGGTTTTAGCTAGTTAAGAATAATATGTTTAAATTCTTCGATTTTTTAAACATATTGAGGCTATATGTTTATTCAATCGGACATTAGCACTCAAGGCACTGTAATTATTAAAGGCTTAAGAGGACTTAATCCTTTTAATATTTATTAAAAAATAGCTATACTTTAATAATGTCGAAAATAATAGATCTAGAAGATAAAAGCTTACCTCAAAGCTGCTACGTATTTAAACACTCTACTGTATGCCCAATTTCTTTTAGTGCTGCAGATGAAGTTAAAGCTGCGAGTAAAGCTAAGAGCTTTGAACTACCTTTATATTGGATAAACGTTCGTGAGCAAAGAGAGCTTTCAAATTGGGTAGCTGAATTCTATAATGTAACACACGAATCTCCTCAGTTAATTTTAATTAAAGACAATAAAGCAGAGAATAATTGGAGTCACGGATTGGTAAAAGCAAACGTCTTTGAGATATAAGATAAATCAAATCAGCAGATCTATAGAACTAAGATATACAACTACCATAATAGATAAATAAATGAATTTTTTTAAATACAAAGAAGACATAATCCCTGTATCAATAATAACATTACTTTTTGTTATAGATTTAATTATATTTTTTAGTGTTAGTAGTTGGCTTAGTGTTTTTATCTACAGTGCATTTGCTTTGTATTTTAAACTCTACATTGCTAGCTGGAATCATAATCATCAGCACTGTCACACCTTTAAGGAGAAGTATCTTAATCGCTTACTTGAAGTGATTTACATGTTTCATACTGGAGTGAGTACCAATGTTTGGGTTCTTCATCATAACTTAGGGCATCATTTAAACTTTTTAGACCAAGAAAAAGATGAGTCAGGGTGGATGAGAAATGGAAAAAGAATGGGAGAAGTTGAATATACTATAGTAACGGCGGTTAGCGGTTATTATAAAGCTGCTCAAGTTGGGAAAAGATACCCAAAACACCAAAAAGATTTTGTTAGTATGGGAATAGTAAACCTATCGTTATTAATTCTAATGACTTGGTATAGCTCATTTAATGCTGCAATAATTTTTATTATTCCTATGCTTGTTGTCTATACTGGAACTTGTTGGACAACATACCATCACCACGCAGGCCTAGACACAGATGACCATCTACATGCATCTTATAATAACGTTAATAGATTATATAATATACTAACTGGAAACTTAGGGTTTCATACAGCCCACCATATGAAACAAGCTCTACATTGGTCTAAACTACCTGAGCTTCACAAAAAAATTGAAAAAGACATTCCTGAGGAGTTAATTAAAAATGAATTCCCTGGTCTTGTTCTTGGTTGGATAGAGAAGCGTTTTATACAAAAGACTATTTAAAAATCTCTTAGCACTAACATTAAATTATTCTTAAGGAAGTAGACTACTCTCACTTATTATAACGTATTATTATAGAGCCAATTTCTTTAATAAGAGCTATAACAAGCCATACTAGAATCAAATAAGATTAAAATGCTACACACTGAAAGTCATCAAATACTTGTAAGCTGCTTTTTAGCTATCTCTGTAGGAGTAATATTACTAGCTATAGCAAAAAAGATAAATATTCCTGGAATAGTGCTTTTGCTAGTTGGCGGATTTGCCTTAGGCCCTAGTGGACTAGCTCTGGTTAACCCAGAAGCTTTAGGTTCTGGGTTAACAGTAATTGCTTCAATTAGTATTGGAATAATACTTTTTGAAGGAGGTCTAACTTTAGATTTTAAAGGCTATACTGAAGCTTCTTCAGTAATAAAACGTTTGCTTTCTGTTGGTGTTCTAACTACCTGGATACTAAGCAGTTTGGCTGTGTATTTTATTTTTCAAGCTTCGCTTTCTATTTCTTTTGTATGCGGGAGTTTAATAATTGTTACAGGACCTACTGTTATTGGACCATTATTACGAAGAATTAAAGTTACTGACAAATTAAATAATATTCTTCACTGGGAAGGAGTTTTAATTGACCCAATTGGAGTGTTTGTAGCGGTTTTATGCTTTGAGTGGATTATTACTCACAGTGGTCCAATGGTGTTAACTAATTTCTTATTAAGGCTAGTTTTTGGTCTTGTAATCGGAGTAATTGGCGGAATATTAATTTACGAATTAAACAAGAGAAAACTTATACCTTATGATTTAGTAAATATCTTTGCCTTAGGTTTTGCTGTTTTAATTTTTGGGCTTACAGAATGCCTTCTAGCTGAAGCAGGGCTTTTATCTGTAACAGTTGCCGGTTTTGTTCTAGGCATTAAAAAACCTGAAGGTCTTGATAGAATTAAACAATTCAAAGCAGAAATAACAGACTTACTAATTGGAACACTTTTTATTCTGCTCTCAGCAAGATTAAGCGTGGAACAATTTAATAATTTTGGTTTAAAAGGAATACTTGTAGTTGCAATAGTAATGTTAGTAATTCGACCAATAAGTATTTTTCTATGCACTTGGAAACTAGATATGAATTTTAAGGAAAAGCTCTTTTTAAGCTGGATTGCTCCTAGAGGAATAGTGGCAGCATCTATGGCTTCTCTTTTTACCTTATCTTTGTCGGATAAAATTGAATTTCCTAATGGAGATCCTAGATTTATTGAAACTTTTGTTTACTCAATTATAGCTGGCACAATTATATTACAAGGATTTACTGCTTCTGCACTTGCTAAAGTTTTAGGCCTATACGATCCAAATGACAGAGGTTGGTTAATTATTGGAGCTCATGAATTTGCAAGAAAAATTGCTCTTTTTATTACAAAAAATAGCAATCTACCTGTTGTATTAATTGATACAAAAGCTTCATCAGTACTAAAGGCAAAAAAAGAAGGACTTAAAGCTTTTGATATCGATGCAAGAAAACCAGACTCTGAGCTTATGGAGTCAATAAGAGAAATTAATTCAATAGGATATTTTTTAGCTCTTACAGATAACGAAAACCTAAATGCTAAATTATGTAAAGAATGGTCTTTACATTTAGGAGTTAAAAAAGTTTATAGATGGATTTCAAAAGAATCTAAAGATTCTGAGAAATACATTACTGGCATTCATGGTAGAGCAGTATGGCAGAATTTACCAAGGCCTACATTATTTAGTGATTATTTATTAAGTGGCAGTGTAAAGTTAAAAGAAAACAATCAAGCAGATGACAATAAACAAATACTAATAAGTATTAATAGCGAAAAACAAAAAGTTGATTTTGAAAAAAAGAAAAATGAGTCTGATATAACTCTTTATAAGATATAAAGAAGAGCTTAATCTTTTATTTGGTTATTGGAGCCATGGATCGATAAAAGTAAAGGTTTTTGAAATTTAAAAACACATAAGGATTATTATTACTGGTATTTGCTGTTTAAGCTAGACTGCAGCGGATAATTAATCTAGATAGTATCTTACATTAAATTAAAAAAATATTGCGATAAAAAGTAGAAAAGGTGGTGGCTGAGCAAATGCATCAGCCACCACCGAAATTGGTTTACCTTTATTTCCTGTATGTTTTGTTCACAGGAACAAAAGCTTTCCTTGCTTCAACCAGACTAGACAAGTGCTGGTTCACGAGCGGCTTTTTCAACAGAAAGCAACTCGCATTCACCGTCATCGCCCTTGGCAGCATGAGTACCTTGAGCCATTGAGTTTCGAAACGTCACGAGTCCTTCGATCAATGCGTCAGTATTGGCCAAATTCAAATCGAGCCCATCGGCACCATGCCCAGGAGTCTCCAAACCATGAATTTCGCTTGCAACTTTTGACCAATCGGCATCAGTCAGAGCGCCAAGAACCTGATCAAGACGCTTAACGCCAGTTGAAGCTCGAGAAAAAGCTGTCTTTGAAGGAATCGCTTGAACTGATTCTCCAAGAAACTTTGCTTTCTCAGCTCGAGCTTTCTCTCGAGTTGTTACACCAGCGACTTGAAGTCGGTCAGCAAACTCAAGCTGGCGCTCAGATGGAATCTGCGCAACGACCAAACCCAAAGATGGGCTAATCATGCCTGAAGCAACTCGAGAGAAGACTTCCTGGTTGATTCCAGCTAGTTTCAAACGCTTTTCGACGACACTTGGAGTGATGCCAAATTGTTGACCAATCCACAAAAGACGTTTCGCTCGACTATCTACGAGCTCTAAGAACTCTGCTGAAAACTTGTTAGCATCTCCATTCTCGAGTTCCAGCATCATCAATGCAGATCGTCGCGCGACATCTGCTTCAGTGAGCGGTTTTGATTGGCCGGTGTCGTTAGAGATTTGAAGCTGCATAAGATACGGGACTTCTCGGATGACCCGCGCATCAATCGTGCTTCGGCTGCTCTGTTCTAGAGCAGAATCAACACGCCGATGACCACGAATCGAAACATAACGTTCGCCTTTTTTCATCAGCAAGACAGTGTCTTTTTGACCTTCACCTTTCATGCTGGTTTTTAAACCAGAAAGGTTTCCAAGCCCAGAAACGCGGTTTCCAGGCATGGGGTCGATTAAGCTGAGCTTAATTCGTTTTGGTCGCCCATCATCGATGTACAAATCAAGTAGATTAACTCTTGCTGGCATTGTCGTAGTTTGTCCGTCAGACATAACGTCCTCATTAAAAAATTTGTTTATATTTCACAACGAAAATCCTAAGCAAACTAAGCTTAGAAACTGTGAAAAAAAATTGAAAACGAGAAGCAAAAGTTAGTTTTGTTCACTTTTGTGAACTATAATTACAGGAATTATAACCTCCTATTGCACCTCAGCTCAAAAAAGATTGAGCTGAGAAGCATAAAAGATACCCATCTACGCGAACTAAACTGAGAATAAATCATTTCAAACTACAAAAGTGTTTGATAATAAGCACATATATGACTAAAGATATTAAAAAAGTCAACTTTAGTAATGTTTTTGCTAAATGTAGTCCTTCAAAGTCAGAAAAGCTTACAAGAAATAATCGCTAGTGATAGTTCCATAAATAAATAAAATTAACTAAAAGAGACTAAAATGAATGAACTTGATTATATAATTATAGGAGCAGGTATATCTGGACTTAGCCTTGCTCGTAAACTTAGCTCTAAGAACATTTTAATACTAGAGAAATCTAGAGGCGTAGGTGGCAGAGCCTGCACTAGGCGTTTTGATGGTAATAGGTTTGACCATGGTGCTCAATATTTTTCAGCCAGGTCTTCGGAATTTAAGAAATTAACTAAAGAACTACTGGAACAAAATTTAATAAAAGTTTGGTTTAATCAGCTACATAGTATCGAAGATAATCTAGGCAATACTTTAGAAAAAGAACTTAAAGATGAGTATCCTAGATACATAGTGCCTGGTGGGATGAATGGCTTAGGAAAATACCTCGCTTTTGATTTAAAAATATTAAATCAAAAGAAAGTTAAAACTCTAAGTAAAGATGGAATTTTTTGGAAAGTAGCATGTGAAGACTCTTCAGAATTTTTTGCTAAAAACCTTATACTAACCTCCCCTGCTGAGCAAACTCTTGAAATAATTAAAGCTAGCAATTTAGATAGTAATTTAAAATTAGATAATAAAAATCTAAAAAATATTTCTTATTATAAATGCATAACAATTCTTATGTCATTTGATTATGATATGAAACTGCCTAATCCAGGTGGATTTGTATTTAAAGATCCAGAACCAATTGCTTGGATTGCTGATAATTTAGCAAAAGAAGTAGCCTCTAAAACTTCAGCACTTACTATTCAGTGTGGTCCAAAATTTAGTGAAAAAAATTTCGCCAAAACTGAAGATGAAATAATTAAACTGCTAAATACATCTAGGCTTTTCTCTAAAGAGCCAAAAGCTACTCAAATTCAAAAATGGAGATACGCTAAGCTTAATAACTACAATAAAGAAGGCTTTACTATACTAGATAACGAGAAAACTTTGTTTTGCTGTGGAGAAGGCTTTTTAGGGCCAAGAGTTGAATCAGCCTTTAATTCGGGATTGGCTTTAGCAAAACATATAGAATCTAAGATTTAAGACAATTTTACACTATAGGTATTTACACTGTGCGTATTTATACTTTTCTTATTTACCCTGTAATTAACTTGACTCTATTTCTAAGCATTTTAAAATAAAAAACACAGTATCAATTTACACCAATAAAAGCTTTCTATGAAAAACAGACAATTAGTCTTTTACATTCTTTTCTTCCTAACTGGAGCTACTAGTCTAATTTACGAAATAGCATGGCAAAAATACCTAGCCAGTATATTAGGTAGTGACCTAAAGGGCACTTCTATTGTTGTTGGAATAATTCTAGGGATGATAGGACTTGGTTATTTCTTCTTTGGCCAACTAGCAAAGAGAATAAGTTATAAAAAGAATTTAAAAATAACTGCTTTAATTGAACTTTTAATTGCTATTTCAGCTTTATTATTTCCAATTCTTTTTAACTTTTTTACAGAGCTACTAAATAATAATGGAGATTTGTTTTTTCTTGAATTCCTGTGTTGTTTTATTTTAATTGGTCCAGCTTCATTCCTTCTTGGAGGGAATCTACCTTTAATCACTCATTATCTGATTTATAAAAATAAGAATAAAAGTGAGCATTTTAAACTTTATACTTATAACACTCTTGGTGCATTTTTTGGATGCCTTATAGCTGCTTTTGTTTTGTTACCAGAAATAGGCATAAGTAGTTCAGTTTATCTTAGCTCTTTAATTAATCTTTTAGTCGCCTTCTTTTTTCTAAAAGCATCTAAAGAAGAACAAAATGATACGGTAGAGAAACTAAATCAAAATAACTCGAGTAATATATACAAATTTCATTTAACACTTGCTTTTCTAACAGGTGTAATCGCTGTTTGTCTGCAAAGTATATTAACAAGAGTTTTATCTATTTCAGTAGGTGCAAGTGAGTATTCTTTTGCAATTGTAATTGCAGTTTATATAATTTCTCTTAGTTTCGGTACTAAGTTTCTAGTTAGTAAATACAATTTGCTTTTAAGCAATTTGTTATTACTAGCAACAATAGGAGCTAGTGTTATCTATTTCTTAATTCCACAGTGGCCATACTTTTTTTATTTACTAAGAATAAATTTTGAAAAAAGTTCTCAAGGATTTTATTTATACAATTTTTTTATTATTTGCCTATTTTTTATACTCGTTCTACCTGTAACAATTCCCTTAGGAGCGATACTTCCTAAGCTGTTCTCACTCAACTCTACAAATGAAAACGAAAGTAATAATGGTAAAATAACAGGATTAATATACGGCTTTAACTCTATTGGTTACATGCTAGGCTCATTTTTACTTGGCTATGTAATTCTAAAATTTTTAAACTTCATGACGATATTTAGAATACTAGTAATAGTATTAGCAACTTTATGCTCGTATCAAATATTTATAAAAAATAAAAAATTTCATAAATCTCATTTAATATTACTATTTCTCTCTATTCTAACTTTTACTTATCAATGGCCTTTAAGGAATCAAGCAGTAGGATTTTTTTCGATTAAAGAAAAATATGATTTTTCCTATTCAGGTAGTAACACTTTATACAACAACCTACTAAGAGATGCTAAGGTACTAGCTCATAAAGACGGTAAAACTTCTAGTGCGTCAGTTGTAGAATTTCAAGATGATAATAGTTTTAATAGAACTATTATGATCAATGCTAAGCCTGATGGAAACACCGAAGGAGATTCAGAAACGATGAGAGTAGCTGCGTATGTAGGCTCTATTTTTTCTAAAGAAGATGCAAAAACAGCTGCAATTGGATACGGAGCAGGCTTAACAAGTGGAGCCCTACTAGAAATACCTTGGATTAAGAATGTTGATACAATAGAAATATCTGAAGAAGTAATTAAATTTAGCTCTTTTTTCGATTTTGCTAATAACAATGCTAGTAAAAATAAAAAACATAAATTAATTAACAAAGATGCATATCATTACTTTCAAAGAACTAAGAACAAGTATGATTTAGTTATTTCTATCTTAACAAATTTTTGGGTATCAGGTGTTGAAAAACTTTTTACTAGTGAATTCTATAAGCATCTAGCAAACAGCTTAGAGAAAAATGGTTTGTTTATTCAGTGGATAAGCTTATCTGATATTTCTACTTCTACTTGTAAAGTAGCTATTAATACTTTTTCTAGCTCTTTTAATAGTTCCTACTTTTTAGTCTTTGGAAAAACTCTTTTAATGTTAGGAAAAAATGAAAGTTTTAGAATTGAAGACTTAGAAAAAGCTGATTTAAAAATTAAAGAATTAAAACAAAAAGAAGAATTCAATTTTATGGAAGTAAGTAAAATTGATGAATTACTGTTTAATGAGTTATGGGTTTCAAAAAACAGTAACAAAACTCAAGTAATTCAAACTATAGACAAACCAAAACTCTCCTACAAGGCTGGCATTGATTACTATCTGGCAGCAAAATTTAACTCTGAAGATATAATTGATGAGAATTTAAAAACTGAGACATTAAAAAATAGTCTAAAATCACTAAACGCTCTTTGGACAGAGAAAAATCAACATCAGATTTCTAATTCTCAGTTATTTCAGGTTCTAAAAAATAGATGCAATATTAAAAATATAAAACTGATTGAGCCAGAATGGCGATACTCTAGGAGTATTTGTAGAGAAGTTTTAATAGAATTGATGAAAGCTAATAAAACTAAAATACCAAGCATTCTTAAAAAAGATTTCGACTGGCTTAATAAATTTAAAACAAAACAATTAAACCCAAATTCAAACACAGCAGCTTCAAGACTTGAGATCTCAAGATTTGCTTCTTTCTACTCAGTCTTTGATAGAATTTCTCTTAGCGAATTAAGAAACAGAATTGATAATTGCTACAAGCAAGGAGATACAAAATGCCAAAGCATGTTCGAAAGATTAAAAAGTGACATTGCTAAGTAAAAGATGAGAGGTCGGCGAAAATCTCTCTAAAGGGGGGGGGGGGCGAATTCTAAACTCTTGTAAACAACATGTATAGCCCATACAAAATAGGAGCTAACTGCCAAAACCACCAGGGCATGAAAAATTCGTCCGCCAGGTCTTCTTTCTCATTACGTGTAAACATAATAATCCTTTCCATAGGTTAAGAAATAAAAAACTCCATCCAGGAGATTGAATTGGACTAGTTATTAATCAATAGAAATTAACAGCATAGATCAATTCAAACTCCTGAACATATGAAAAACCATATGCCGATACTCTCTTTATTGATATGCCTGATTTTTTCCCTAATGTGTTAAAATTTTGCTCTAAGTAAGCTATATTCGATTACAGCCCGATAACTCAGCTAAATAGCAGTATTAACTACGGTACTTCTTTTGCAAACCATTTAAGAAGTTTCTTAATACTTGGTCATGACAGTTGCGATAATGTTTATGCCCTTTCTTACGAAAAAGAGCGCTTAGCTCATGTTTACCAAATTCAAAATCCGCTAATTTAAGAATATCTAGCACATCTTCAGCTTTTAAATTTAAAGCAATTTTTAGTTTTTTAAATATAATATTATTATCTAATTTTTTTTCTATTTCTTTTTTAGGCCCATCTGACTCTCCTCTCATCTTAGTAATAAGACCATTTAAAAATATTGCTAGAGTTTTATCAGTGCAGTTTTTATACTCAGGATGGTCTTCTTGGCGTAAATAATTAATTAACTCTTCTTGAGTGATTTGAGATTTTGCTAAATCAAATATTTTAATTACTTCTTGATCTTTAAAATCAAAAACATATCTAATGCGTCGCAGTATATCATTATTGGTCATGGGCTTAGATTTCCCACTCATCTTCTTTATGTTCGGCCTTCTTTTCTGCTATGTTCTTAACAACATCTTTAGCTGCACCCTTATCTGTATCCTTAGCTACAGAATCTTCACTTAGCTCTGTTGAGCTTATCTGTACTGAACTTACCTCTTTCGAACTGATATCAGTTGGCTCTTCACTAGAGACAACTTTAGGTTTCTTTGTTCTTGTAGCTGGCTTAGCTAGAATCTCAAGATAGAATGTATTCAAGCCTCTTTGTTCTACATCTGTGATATGCTTATTAATATCAGAAGGATGTATCACCTTTGCTTGTTCTTTAGTATCTCCAAAGCGACAATCAAAATCCCAAAAGTCTGCTCCTTTTGGCAAGGCTTTAGCACGCTCTCGTTTAATATACTTTTTCACTTCAAAGCGACTTGCATCAAAGAGTCTGCCAATTTTGATTTTTGGGTGAACTAAATTAAAGGTCTTTTTCATGCTGTCTTTATATAGAGTTTATAAAAAGTTACAACAAGGAGCTGTTTAAAGTCTAAAAGCTCATACTTAAACATAAAGGATAGATTAATCAAAGACTAAGAAGCTTTATTGTGAGCAATCATTAATGATTTCTATTGCAGCACTTCTTGCCCCTGTAATATTTATTAAAATAGGCCCTATTCTCATTTCCGCTAATGCACCAGAAGTGTAAAGCCCATTAGCCCATTTAACGGAATCTTTTAATACTAGAACACCACAAGGAGTAAGTTTAAGACTCAAATCTTTTGAAATCTGATTAAGCAGTTTCTTATTTGGCACAGAAGACTCAAAGCCAGTTGCAAAAACAAGAATATCAAAATCATCTAAAAATGAATTAACTCTTTGAGCCTTAATGTTTTCTAAGATTTCAAACTCTACTTGCTTGTTTCTTATCACTTTATTAATCGCACTATAAACTTCAGTAGTGATTGAACCTCTATGTCTAGTCCTAATAATCTTTTCTCTTTTTATAATTGGGCATTCTAATTTCTCAAAACTACTTCTATATTTAGGTCCCATCCAACCAGGGTCACTATCAAACTGAAATTTCTTAAAAACCTGAGTTTCGCCTAAGAAACCTTAATAGCAGTCTGATCTTGTAATGAAATTTTTACAAGCTGCCTTGCAGATGAATGCGAGACTATATATCCAGGATTTGTGCTTAGTGATGGTGTTATAATTTAGTGGATCTGCGGGAGATACTGACGGCGTAGAAGACATTGCGGTATATACCTGTCACCCAAAGGGGGATATAGTTTACCAAATTAATGCATACCCTAGCGTTACAACTATAGAGGAAGATAGAGAAGCTAGTAGTTTTGCAGTAGATTGTGACCCTGTTTTTCTTGGTCTATAAAAATCAACGTTTAACTTAATTACTCAACTATGAAATAAGTTGATACAGTTTTTAAATTTCAAAAGCTATTTTGTGTTTATCTATGAAAGTTATTTCTATATAGGAGTACCTCTTTATTAAATTCTTATCTATTTTAAGAGGAAAAACTTAAAAATATAATTCTTATAGCTATTTTCAAATACTAGCTTTATAATTCCATAGGGCATGTCTTTAATAAAAATTTTACTAAAAAATAAAGTCATCAAAGCCATTGTAGTGCTTTTAGGGGCTGGTTATATTCTCTCGCCTATTGATTTAATGCCTGAGGCTATTTTAAAGCATTTTGGGTTATTTGATGATGCAGCTGTTCTAATTTATCTTTATTTTCTAATTAAACGAAAGCCTGAAAAGATTCCTGAAAACATTAAAGAGAAAGTTAAAGAAAAGATTAAAGATTTTAAAGAAAAAAATATAGGGGGTGATAACTCAGAGAAAAATACTGCAAGCCAAAAAAGGGGAATAAAAAAACTAAGCCCCTATGAAGTTCTAGAAATAGATTCTAATGCTAATGAAAAAGAAATTAAGACAGCTTATAAAAAACTACTAAGCCAATATCACCCTGATAAGGTTAATCACCTTGGAGATGAATTAAAATACAAGGCAAAAGAGAAAACTCTTGAGCTGAAAAAAGCTTACGAAGAGCTTATAGCCTAAAAACAAATAAAAGATAGAAAAGAAAAAAGGGCAAAGAGATGTTGTTAAAGGTATTGTTAAGTAATCTCTTTACCCAGGGTAGTATGAATTGAGTAGTATTAAATTGCTAGCCTATCTTCAAATCTAAAATCTAAGGATTCAAAATTAAGATAATCTTCTTTCAGTAAATCGTATATAGTATTGCAAAGTGATTGAATATCTAATGGCTTAGAAATATAATCATAGCCAGCTAATTTAGCTTTTCTATAGTCTTTTCCATTTATATCTCCTGTCATCATAATAACAGGTAAATACAAATTAAGAGCTGTTGCAGTATTTGCTAAATCAAAACCATATTCATCACCAACATTGACATCAGATAATAACAAATCAATTTTCTTGTTAACTAATATCATTTCAGCTTCAAATATATTTTTAGAAATAAAAACATTATAGCCTTCACTTATTAAAATACATTTAAGACATTCCAGAATTACTTTATCATCGTCTAGTATCAGTATATTTTTTTTTCGCATATTAACCTTTTCGTTAGTTCAACCGTTCATAACAATACTTCGTTGGAAATTAGAAAAAGTTACAAATTAAATTCTTATAAGTCTTTAAGATTTCTAGAAAAAGACATTAATTTACTGTGTTATGTCATCTTTTTGTTAACTAAAGCATCCATATTTAAGCAATTATAAAGACTAAAGATTGTTGACAATATAAAGTCTGTGTAGGAGAAAGTTTAAAATTTTCATGTAACAATAAGGTCTTAAATGCAGGGCAAGCAAAATAACATAGAACTAAGCAAAGATAGCTCAATTTTTATCGCAGGACACAAAGGGCTAGTGGGTTCTACAGTTGTAAAGAACTTTAACTCAAAAGGCTTTAATAATCTAATTCTTCGAACTAGAAATGAAGTAGATTTACTGAATCAAAGCCAAGTTAATACTTTTTTTGAAAAAGAAAATATAGATTATGTAATTCTAGCGGCAGCAAAAGTTGGAGGAATACTATACAACCAAGAGTATCAAGCCGATTTTTTATATGAAAACCTAACTATTGCATCAAATGTAATTCATTCATCTTATCAAAACGATGTTAAGAAACTTCTATACTTAGGTAGTTCTTGTATTTATCCAAAACTTGCAAAACAGCCAATAACTGAAGACTGCCTTTTAACTGGAAAGCTAGAACCAACAAATGAAGGATATGCGCTTGCAAAAATTGCTGGTGTAAAACTTTGTGAGAAATATAACCTGCAATACGGTTGTAATTTTGTTTCTGCAATGCCAACAAATCTGTATGGACCTGGAGACAATTTTCACCCATCTCATTCTCATGTAATTCCAGGATTATTAAACCGTTTTCACAAAGCAAAACTAAACAACGAAGCAAGAGTTTCTATTTGGGGCTCAGGAGAACCTAAACGAGAATTCATGCACGTAGAAGACTTAGCAGAAGCAATTTTTTACGTTTTAAAAAACTACAGAGAAACATCTCCTATTAACCTTGGAAGCGGAGATGAATGTTCAATTGCAGAACTTGCAATGATGATAAAAGAGGTCACTGATTTTAAGGGGGGAATTGTTTTTGACTCTACTAAGCCTGACGGGACTATGAGAAAAATTCTAGATTCAAGTCGAATTAGAGATCTTGGTTGGAGCCCTAAGTATAAAATCAAAGAAGGCTTAGAGAAAACTTATCGCTGGGCCTTAGAGAATAAAGCTTTAGACAATTAAAAAGCTAATACTATCGCTTTTGCTAACTTCAAAGAGCAAAATATACTTAATTTTTGTTAACTAGCTTCATTACAGCTTCATTTTAGTTAAAAATTAGGCTTAAAGTTTTAAATTCTATTGACTCTAATTATCAACATGGTTAAATGATTAATCATGAAAATAAGCATCTTAATTTTACTCTTTTTATCGATTAATCTTTCAAGTTGTTCAATAGCTCGCAAAGTATTAAAAGGCGCACCTGGCCAACGTGCGGGATTCATACCAAACGCTTTAGAGCTAAAAGAAAACCGTGCACGTTCCCCTTTTCACGGCACTTGGTTTAACGACATGGAATATTTTTATAAAAGAAAAGCTGAGACTAATAAAATACAAATTCTACCAGTAAGAACAGATTTTTTAGCAAAAAAAGGTTGGTGGTCAAAGCTAAATTCTGGAAGTCAAAATAACTATATTAAAGAAGTAAAAGAGTTAGCTAAACAGTTTCGCTCTGAACTTGTTAAAGAATTTAGCAAACAAAACCCAACACATTGGGAAGTTGTAGAGGTTGCAGATGATAAAACTCTCATCCTAGAATTTGCCATTACTGAAGTGGTTGCAACTAAAGCGCATTTAAATGCAATTGGAACTGCTGCTGGCTTTTTTGTACCAGGTGGTGGTTTAATTTCACAAACTGCTGGTGGAAGCATCGCTTTTGAAGCTAAAATGTTTGATGGTCAAAATGGTGAGCTTTTACTCGCTTTTGCAGACAGAGAAACCGATACTATCTCTGTAGTTTCACTAAAAGACTTTCAATATTATGCTCATGCGCGTCAGTCTATTAGAAACTGGTCAAATCAATTTGCTGAACTAGCACATAGCGACCCAGATAAGAAAGTTGAAGATTCTTCAGCTATTAGTATTATACCCTGGTAGTATAAAGCTAGTAATGCAGTAAAATTTAATTATTAAACATCTATAGAGACGAGATAGAAAAAACATGAAAAAACTAATTAGTATTTCTATAATTATTACAGCTCTCCAATTTACATTAGTCTTTTTTGTATCTAATTGCTTTGCACAGGCAAGTAGTGCAGATCGAATCACTCCTCTTTTAAAAGGCTCTCAAGTCCCTTTCGCTAGGCTAAAAGATGTGAACAGTGCTCAAAAAAATCTTAAAGAAGTATTAGATAACAAACCTACTGTCTTAATATTTTACAGAGGTGGTTGGTGCCCTTATTGCAACCTACAATTAGGGGAACTACAAAAGATTGAATCTAAATTAAAAGATTTAGGAGTTAAGATAGTTGCTATTAGTCCTGATAAACCAGAAGAACTTAAGAAATTAATTAAAGAAAAAACTTTATCATACGAACTATATAGCGACCCGGATTTAAACACAGCAAAAGCTTTTGGCATTGCATATAGACTAAGTAGCGCAGACTATAAAAAACAATTAGGATTTAGCGAAGGCTTTCAAGAGATGCCAGAAAGAACTGAATATTTATTACCTGTTCCTGCTGCGTTTCTTGTAGATAAAAATGGTAATATTCGTTTTAAATATGCTAATGCAAATTATCAAATTCGTGTTAGTTCTGATGACTTGATTGCTCAGGCCCAAGCTCTTAAAGAAAATTAAGATTATATATAAAATATTTAAAAAAATATTGAGCTTGCTGAAACTTAATTAAAACTCTCCCCTATTGGTAGTTTTTGGCTTATTATGTATACTAAATATCTCGCTTATTAGTATTTTCCTTGTTCTTTTTCAGCCCTTAAAATATCGAGTAAGAAAAACTCACTCTAGAACATCTACAATCAACAAAACATCACAGCTGACTCTAGCTGTTTTAGAGGAATGTAATTGAAAGGTTGTTAATATGAGATGCGCACTCGTAACAGGCGGAGGAAAAGGTATTGGTATGACCATTACTTCTTACCTAAGCAAAACAATGGATGTTTTTATTGTTGGTAGAGACGAGCAGTCTTTAGCTGCTTTAAGCTTTGCTAACAAAGAAGAGCAATTCAAAATTCACTACCTAGCTGGAGACTTAACTAATCCAGAGACATTAGAAAAGCTAGCAGCTGAGATAGAAAGAATCTCGAAGTTGAATGCTTAGTTCACAATGCTGGCTTTGGAAAGAGCTACCTACCTCATGAATTCCGTGAAGAAACATTTAGAGAAACAAACCATGAGCCAGAATTATTTATAGATTTTCATCCGAAATTAAATTTTAGAGGCTGGAGCAGTAACCTACTTCGTTTTGGTGCAGTGCATCAATCAAACGGCAGTAGCGGATTAGACTCTAGAAGTTGGAACAGAATCTATGCTCTTTTTGGTATTGAAAATAAGAATTGGTATATAGGCTTAAGACCTTGGTTTAGAATACCTGAAGATAGAAAAGAAAATCCTGAAGATTCTAGAGGGGATGATAATCCAAATATAGAACAATTTCTAGGTTACGGAGAGCTTTTCATTAATTTTACTGGCAGAAAACATAATCTATCAGTAATGCTTAGAAATAACTTAAGAAGTAATAATCGCACGACTGTTCAACTTGATTGGGCCTACCCTTTTTCAGACAAAACAAAAATATACCTGCAATACTTTAATGGATACGGAGAAAGTTTAATTGATTTTGATAACTCAACTAACAGAGTAGGTCTTGGTTTGCTATTTACAAACTCAATAGTTCGCTAGCTAGTTAAAAAGAATAAAACATAAGCAGTTGCCAATACTAACTGTGCAATAGCAAAAGGAATTGCTTGTTTTACAAATTGAGCAAAACCTAAAGAGATTTTATTTTTATGCATAAGTGTTACCGCCACAACTGTTGAAGCTGAGCCTATAGGAGTTATATTACCACCAAGATTTGCTCCAAAGATTACACACCACCACAAATGAGAATCTTTTGGAGTAGAAGCTAAAATTTTAGCAAGCACCGCAGAAAGTGGAATATTATCAGTTACTGCACTAGCTATTGCTGAAAGCCAAAGCAGGCCTGCGGCCCCAGCATTTTCGCCCAAAGCAATAACTTTTTCTATTCCAACTCCAATAGTATTAAGAACTAATGCATGTTCCATCGTATTAATCACAACAAAAAGTGCTAGAAAAAACCAAATTAAATCCCAATCCAAACTAGCAAAAAACTTCTCAGCACTATTTTTATAGACCCATAAGGAAACTAAACCAAAGCTTAGAGCTACATATCCAAGTCCTAAATCTTTAACATAAGGTAGAATTGAAGTTGTTGCGAAAACTAAAATTAAACAAATAAAAGCTATAGCACTAGCGTAAAAAAATTTTTTACTCTCTATTCCATCGTTTTCATCAAAACTAGATACTAACTCATTAGCTTTTTGCTTCTCTTCATCTGTTTTTAGAGCTTTAATTGAGAAAATTCTAGAACCCATCCAGATTGTAAGCACAGTTGCAACAAGCACATAAGGAGAGGATTTAACAAAGAAAGTCATAAAGGTAATTTTTGCAGTATTTCCTACTATTATATTAGGTACTGAAGAAATTAATGTTAACAAACCACCAACATTTGTTAAAAAGCCCTCTACCAGTAAAAACCCTAAAAGCATCTGAGTTTTACCAAGCCTCTTTAAAGAAACAGAAGTTAAAGAACCTATAATAATCATAGCAGTCACGTTACTTAAAAACGCAGAGAATAATACAGTTAGAATACCGTAGTAAGATAAAAGCTTAAGTGGGTCTCCCTTTGATAACTTTGTTACCTTTAGAGCTATCCATGAAAATAAACCTGAATTTGTAGTTACATCAACAAATAATCCTGTGCCGATTATAATTGAAATTACTTCCCAATCTATACCTGTAATAAAAACTGGTATTTTTAATTTTTCATGAAAAACATTCTCTAGTGGTCCAATTGGCAAAATCCCGTAAAATTCTGCTAAAAAAAGACAAAGGACTGCAAAGCTAGATGTAATTACAGATTTCTTAGCATGAATTTTCTCCTCTAAAGCTAAGCACGTAATCATAGCAACCAGTATAGTAGAGAAAAGAACTGTTACATAAGTTTGAACATGATGATGCATAGGTTAAATCTATCTCTATAAGAGCAAAAGTGGGTCTTGCTTAAACTCTACTGCTATCTCGTAAGTAATACCTTCCATTGATAAATGATCATCATCTTTTGAGTTAAAGATTAGTAAATCTACATCTTGTTTCTTTATTAAATCTTTATAGTCTTTAATCGAACTTCCAAGAGTTACAAAACCCTCTACTTGGACTTCTATTGATTTTTCTTCTAAGACTTCAGTAACTGATTTAATAAAATCTCGTGGCAATTTTAATAAACCCTCGGCTATTTTTTCCTTTGCAACTTCAGAACTAATCTCAGGTATTTTTTCAATAACATCCATATAGCGGTTAAATGTTTTACTGTCTTCGATATGATTTAAATACAACTTACCTTTAGGCTCAACAAAGTTTACGGCCCAGTTAATTAATCTACTATCCCCTGTAAGCCTATCAGTTTCAGCCATTACGCAATCACAATTTTTAATCCTATTACTTAATTGCTCTAAATCCATATTTGGTAAAATAAGAACCGGGGTAGTTGTTACCTGAGTTATAGTCTCTACATATGGGCTTAAGCCGTAGACTAAGCTCTCTTCAGAAATTTTGATATTTCTCTCCATGATTATTAAATCTGGTTTTTGCTCCTCAAGCCTTTCTAGCGTTTCTTTAACAGAACTAAAATTGTTCTCACAAATAAAACTCCACTGATACTGCTCTAAATACTTTGGCATCAACTTAGAACTTATTTCTTGTATCTGTTCTGCTCTAAATAAATCTTCTTTAGAAATTACAGCTATTTTTGATAATTCTATATCTTCGTAAGTATAAGGCTCTTTATAAGCACTTTTGAATCTTGATTCGAATTTCTCGATTTGGTCATCACTTTGCATGGTGAAATTTAACATGCGCATGTAGAAGGATAAAGTTAAATTATTTCCCTTACTACTATGAATGCTGTTCTTTGTTTATCCCTTAAAAATTGTGCTATTATTAACTAGAAATAATAAACGACCTAACTTAATTACTTTTAGTTTATAATGTTAAGATTTATAATTATTCTTTTAGTAGTCCTTGGACCTCTATGTCTGGCGTTGTCATCTTTTGCTCCTGAGCTTGCAAATTATTTTGGCTTATCCATTTTTAGCTTATTTGGTCTTTATTTACTTTATAGAATCCCGCTTGAAATCATTCTTCATTATAAAAAAGAAGAGGTCGATGAAGAAAATGCTGAAGATTTTGATAGAGACAATGTTAAAACATTCTATGACATAGAAGAATATAAAAAAGCGATTGATAAAAAAGAATAGCAAACATTTTCTAAAAGCTTAGCTCTATAAAATCTTTTTTACCCTACCCACTAAGCCACTTTGCAGACGTACTTTAATCCCATGAGGATGTTTCGGTGAATTAGTTAAAATATCCTTTACCACTCCACTAGTAAGCTTTCCTGTTCTCTGGTCTTTTTTAAGCACTATTTGAACTTGCTTGCCTATAGCAATATTACTTCTTTGCGTTCCGTTCATATACAAATAATTATAACTTAAAAAATAAAAATTAAAAAGTTGACAAAAAGCTCAAGCTAACCTTTTTTATACCCTATGTATGGATTTAGCGTAAGTGGAGGAGTAGCAGCAGGACCATGTCCGGCAATGAAGCGCTACAGAGAGTTAGTAAAAAAGAATACTGGCAATGAACCTCTTTTTATAGAAAATGCTTTTACTGTAATGGCAGCAATGCAAAAGCTTAAGTGCATTACTTTACCTGAAAGAATTTGGGAAGTTCTTGAGAATGAAGGTGGTAGCTTACTTGGGAACTCAAAGCCAGGCATGCCTAAAGCTGAAGAAGACTTTGAAATCATAAGAAAAGCAATTTTAGAACTAGGCATTTCAAAGCTTACTGCTGTAGGAGGAGATGATAGTGGCAAAACTCTTTCTAGACTCTCTGGAAAAGATTCTAAGTTTAACTGTATTTTAATACCTAAAACAATTGACTGGGATGTAAATCTACCAGGAGATGCTTATACTCTAGGAACGCAGTCTTGCGCTTACTACGGAGCGCAGAATGTAATTGCTAGAATGGTTAATGCAAGAATGCTTAATAGAAACTACATGACTATTTGCATGGGCAGACATTCAGGTAGACTACCTTGGCTTTTATACTCTAAAGTTAAGGAACTCCCAGGCCTTTCTCATGCCGATTTATTGCTGACCAAAGAATTTTTTAAACCAGAAACAAATGATATTAAAGTTAACTGCTCTTTAATTGCATCAATAGTAGTTGGCTCAAGACTTAAATTAGAAGAGAAGTGCAAAGACAGAGAAATTCCTATTGCTCACGGAGTAATCTTTGGAGAAAACTTAGTAACGATTTTACCCGAAGACGATTTTGATAATATAAGGGTGGAAGACGGGAGAAAAGTACTAGCAGATGCTAGAATGGATAAAGCATTATCTAGTTCAATTTCTAGCTTACTTAAAAAACTAAATAGACCAGATTATACAAAAGTTGAACAAATGGGAGTTGTTCCAAGAGGGAAACCTCCTATTAAAGCAGATATTGAGCTAGCTTATGGGCTTACAGATTACGCTTTTGAATTACATCAAAAAGGAATTAGCAAACAAGTTGTTTATCAAGACTCTAAAGGTGTTTTCCAACATGCTCCTTTTTCTGTTCTTACAAAAGAAGATGGATCTAGTGCTACAAAGTTACTGAATCAAGAAAAAGTAGAACAAGCAAAAAATAACATGCTTGTATTAAAACCTAAAGATTTAGAAAGCCCTAGAATAGGCAACTTAGCAAAAAGAGCTGGAGTGTCTGTTGAAGAATTTAAAGAGATATTTACACCTGCGGTAAAAGCGTTATTTAGCTAAAATACTAAGAAGCATAGCTCTAATTTGTCTTAGAAAGATTTCTAATTCTAGGCTATTAAAGCATGGTATTCGTTAGTTTTAAAATCCTTCTTTCTCGAAAAACTAGTGCCCGCCACCGAGTTGTAAAATTGGATGAATTTCGATTTGAGGAAATTTTTTTTGCAAAGCTTCAGCCTCAAAATATTTATCTTCAATATTAATTTTCCTTAACGACTGAAAATCTTCAATATATTTGTAAAAATCTCCCAGATAAATCTCTGTTTGACAAAGAGTTAAAGAAAAAAGCATTTTCATTCTTGTTAACGCCTTAAGTCCTTCATCATCATATTTTTCAACATCTCGTATTCCTCTATCCATCCGGCATAGTGAAATACACTCTACTGATTTGCTACTAGATAAATTAACCAGACCTTTTCCAGTTAATACGCTGCTGCCTTCGAACCATAAGTGGCGCAGGTATGGGAACTGAGCGAGGATACTCATTGCATCATCACCTATATCAGTATTTCGCAAATCAAGATCTACTAGTTGGAACAAACCCATTAATTTTTCAAAACCAGCATCTGTAATATCTCTATTTAGATTTAAATTGAGCCTTCTCAATCTGCTCAATTGAGCCAGGTGTTCCATGCAAGAATCATCGATTTGACTACAGATGACAGCAAGATTATCTAACATTTGACAATTTTTCAATGCGACAAAAAGCTTAGAGAGTCCATCTGCAGTTATTGAAGTTTGGCTGAGAGTCACTTTTTGTAACCACTTACAACTTCCTAACGAGCTAAACAAAGGCACAACATGATCGCTAACTTTAATGCTTGCCAATTCTAAACTACGAAGATTTGTAAACTCTTCTATCTGCTGAAAAACTTCATAAATCTGTTCTGGTGTAGAACCATCGTCTAAACGGAGCGAACGGACTTGAGCAGGATTAATCTGAATCATTTCTTGACCCTCTGATTTAAGTCAATTTTTTGGTAACCGTATTACTCACGAATACCTACTATTTTTTTCAAAAAATAGTAGGTACTAATTTTTGGTCTATTATAAAAAAATGTGAAAGAACTTTATTAAGTATCAGCTTTAAAGTATTTAGTGCTTTTATATAAAACTTCCTGCAATAAATCCAGTGCTCCAAGCACTTTGAAAGTTATATCCTCCAGTTATGCCATCTATATTTAGAGCTTCGCCCACAATGTAAAAACCTGGTGTTTTCTTACTTTGCATTGTTCTAAAGTCTATTTCCTTTAGATCAACTCCTCCGCAAGTTACAAACTCTTCTTTAAAAATTCCTTTTCCTTCAACTTCAAACTCTGCACTAAATATTTGATCTTCAATCTTCTTTGCAGTTTTTTTATTTAGCTCACTGTATTTAAGCTCTTTATCTAAAACAATACTTTGCCAAAGTCTTTTAGGTATTTCTAATAATGAATGGTTATAAACTGTTTTTTTCGCATGCTTTACACGATGTAAATCTAAATTAGATTTCATTTTTTCTTTTAATTCACTTCTAACCCAAGAAATTATTAATTTAGCTTTGTAATTAGAATTATAAAGCTCTCTTGCCGCAAGAGAAGAAAGTTTAATTATTGCAGGGCCTGAGAGTCCCCAATGAGTAATGAGCACAGGGCCTTTTGTTAAAAACTCTTTTTTAGATTCATCGCTACTAACTACTAATTTTACCTCAGCATTTTGTGTACTTACACCCTCTAAACCTTTAAGACGAGAATCTGATATTTCAAATGTAAATAAAGATGGAACTGGTTTTATTATTTTATGCCCTAGAGTACTTGCAATTTTATAACCAGACTTAGAACTCCCAGAAGCTAAAATAATCTTATCGTATTTAAAATCTTTAACTTTAGAGTCATGCTTCAAACTGCAAATAAAAGCATTATCAACTTTTTTAACTGACATTACTTTTGTTTTTAACAACAAATTAATTTTGTATTTTTTTCTTTCTTTTTCAAAACAATTAATAATTGTGCTGGACTTATTAGTAACTGGAAACATTCTACCATCAGCTTCTTTTTTTAATTTCACTCCTCTTTGCTCAAACCAATTTACAGTATCTCTAGGTTGAAATTTATGGAAACAACTCTTTAATTCCTTTTTTCCTCTAGGGTAGCCTTGTAAAAGAGTATCAATCTCAAAACAACCTTGGGTTACGTTACATCTACCTCCTCCAGAGATTAAGACTTTTCCAAGTGGTTTACTTGCTACTTCTACAATATCAATTTGAAGATTAGAGCTAGTTGAGCTTAATTTAAAACTAGAGTTAATAGCAGAGAAATATCCCGCAGCTCCTCCCCCTATAATTAATACTTTATTTGTTGTTGAGATATTTTTTGAAATTTTACTTATTTACTTATTTTTTAAAACAGGTAATCCATTTTTAGTTTCAGAAACAATTTTATTTTCAGGAATTTCTTTTAAAGCCACACCTTTTTTATTATTTGCATCTTTTGAAAAATAATAAATTATTCTAGTTTTTTCACTATTTTTAAGTTTGACTTGCTTACTAAATAAATAATACGTCTTACCTTTTGAATTGGTGTGAGAATAATGCTCTTGAGCATAAGCCTGTGTATAAGATAGCATTAATATTAAAATTAACAGGGATATTTTTTTCATCATTTATAGACTATAAATTAAAGTGGAATAAAAAAAAAGAGCTGTATCAGTTAGAAAATATTCAAACTTAATATTAAAGCTTCATTAGAGATTTGTTACTAATGTAAGCTCCTAAAATAATCATTACACACCCTAACCAAAGTTTTACCCCCGGCACTATTTGGAAGCAAACACAAATACATAAAGTAGAGAAAAGCGGAATAAAATACGAAGCGCTAACTACTAGTACTTCATTCCCATGTCTCATTGCCTTATCCCAGTAGATATATCCTAGAGAGTTACTAAATGCTAAAAAAACAATTCCAAATATCTTACCTATTGAGACCTTGTAAGTTTCTGGCAGAAAAAATGGAGAAGCAATTAAAAATAAAAGAGTGGAGAAGAACATAAAAAATGGCACGGCGCTCTTTTCTTTACCTCTTTCTTTTTGCTCTTCTAATTTTAGAGCCTTTGTATAATTAGAGAACAAAGCCCAAGTAACCGCAGCTAATAGAGCCAAAAGATATGCTTCTTTATTTTTATTAATATTAGAAACAAAAGAACTAAGAGAAACCACATCTTGATGAGTGACAACAAAAAAGATTCCAATGCTAGCAATTAGCATTCCTAACCAAATAAATTTTGAGGCTTTATTTTTAAAAATAAACATTGAAAATACTATTGTTAGTGTGGGCCAAAGGTAATTTGTTAATCCAACCCCAAGCAAAGCTTGATAATCTAGGGCAACCCCTATTGCTAAATAAAAAACCAACATGTTGATACTAAAAAGCAAGCCACAGATAAAAAGGTATTTAAAACTAAAATTTTTAATTACTTCAAAAGGATTACTTGTTTTATACTCAATTAGATAGATTATTATAAAACCAAGAAAGTAAATAAAAACTGCTGGGAACACTGGTCCTAAGTCTTCTGTAACCTCTCTTGTAATCGCTACAGAAGCACTCCATAAAGCAATTGCTAGCAATCCTTGCTTTGTTGATTTACTTTTTAATTTAGAACAGGGCCCAGTAAAAACAGAATCACTAGACACAAATAGAGATTCTAAAACTTAATACAAGAAGCACCAGATCTAGATCTTGTATCCTTACACCCTCTAGCTCTTTCTGTTGCGCTACACCTAGTTGCTCTAAAAATAAATCCAGTTGGACACTCTTGTGCTAAATTTCTTCCTTGAGACCTTCTACCCTCGGCTCTAGCACCTCTTCTATTAGGCCTTCCAGTTCTTTGACCTCTTCCCCACCTAATGCAGCTCCTGCCGTTTGAGGCCCTTGTATCTTTACAACCATTAGCTCTTTCTGAATCTGAACATTTAAATTCTCTATAATTAAAACCTCTTGGGCATAGATTAGATGAACGATCAAAACCATTGCCACCAAAATTATTACCGCTACCATACTTAGGTCCTCTATTTGAACCGTTTCTACGTAACTGGTCTTGCCCATCATTATCTAAATCCACACAGCAAAGTCCACTTTGAACTCCCCTGCTACTACAATGATCAGAGCTCACACCGATACTGAGACAATCAAAAGGACAAGGCCTACAAAATTCATCGGCTGAAGCGAATGAAGAAGTAGTTAATAGAAATAAAGTTGCAGTAATTAAGTTTTTCATAAATGCTAGAGTATAATTTTTTTAAATCTCAAGCTAGTAAATAAAGCATGCCAAATGAAGAAAAATGGAACTCAAGATGGTTAGAAGGAGACACTCCTTGGTCTTTTGATGAAGCAAATGACGCTTTTTATGAAGATTTTCCTCTAGTAGCTAAAGAATTAAGTCAAAAAAATGACTTATCTGCTCTAGTTCCATTATCAGGAAGTACAAATGCAATTAAATATCTAAGAGATAAAGAATTTAAAGTCACTGCAGTTGAATTCTCTGAGGCTGCCATTGAAGATCTCAAAAAAAATCTTTTTCCTGAGCTAGATTTTAAAATTTCAGAGACTAAAAACAATGCTGTTAAACATGGCATTTCTAAACATAGTGCAAAAAATTTAACTATTTTTAAATCTGACTTCTTTAAATTTAATTTAAACGATGTCTCTAATAAAAAATTTGACCTAATTTATGACAGAGCTGCATTTGTAGCGATTGATAAGGCAAATAGAACAAAGTACATTGAGAAACTAAATGAGCTTAGCAAACCTGGAGGGCTGCTATATATTAGCTTATTTGAATGGGATTGTAGTAATAAAAAAAGCAATGACTATGGCCCACCTTTTAGCTCTGCATTAGAGGAGATTGAAAAGATGCTAAATCAATTTACTAAAGTCTTTTCAAAAAAAGTTAAAGAAGAGTCAGTTTCTGAAAAAATGCAAAAGGCTAAAATAAATCATTTTTATTATACACATTCACTTTTTAGAAAGAATATTTCATAATAGAAATGCAAAGTAATATTGGAAAATATGTTAGCTAAAAAAATATATTTGATTATTACAATTCTCCTAACAGTAAGTTCATGTAATGCTCAAACTCAAAAAAACTACAAAATAGGAAATAAAAGATTAAGTTGTCCTAATATTGAAAATAATTTCTCTCTAAGAATAACTGACAAAGTTGCTTCACCTAAAGTTTATACAGATGTTGATATAAACACTTTTAATGATACAAGCTCTCATACTTTTACTAAGTTTGTTCTAGGCTTTACTCAAGGTAGCAGTGAACTCAGCTCAAAACTAAAATTTAAGTATATAAAAAAAGACAATCAATATTGCGTTTGGCTAAACGATCTTGAATTGAATTTTGAAATCGACAAACTCGATGTTTATATCCCATCAGATTTTAAAAGTAATTCTTGTAAATTTAGAGAAGTAAAAAAACATGAATTTGAGCATGTAAGTATTCATAAAAAAACATTTTATGAATATCTTAGTAAATTAAAAGAGTTATTTAAAAATCACGAGAATAAAAAAGATGATGCAATTCTAGTAAAGCATATAGAAACAGCTAAAGAAATCTACCAAGAAGAGCTAAATTCAATTTTAGAAAACTTTCAAAATGATTACCACAACGAACTTAATAAAAGGCAAAAACAAATAGACACTGATGAGAATTACAAAGAAATTGCTTCAAGATGTGAAAAATGGCTATGATTATACTAAAACTTAAAACATTAGGATTAAAAATGCTTAAGAAAAATATATTGTTATTTAGCTTGTTTTTTACTGTAGCTATATCGCTTACCATCTTTACTGGCAGTGCCTCTGCTCAGCTTTCCGAACTAGATAAGTATCCTGAGATTAAATCTGGTCTATGGTTACCTGAGCAAAAAAATCAATTTAAAGTAGACTTATGCATTGATAAGGATAAAGGGAATTCATTGAAAGAATTTGCTCTTCAAGGTCATAAAGCATTAAAACAATTTTGTGAAACTCCAATAATAGAATCATCTGAGGATAAATTTATAACCACTATGAACTGCACTATGCCAGTAGTAGGTAAAATGAAACTTGTAAATACTGAGACCTTCATAAAAGACAAACTAGGTGAAATAGTGGAAGTAAAAACTAGCTCTACTACTAGCTATTCCAAACCAGTGCCTGGAATAAAAAATAACGAGACTAAGACTTCTATTATTAAATGGTCTGGACCTTGCAAAAAAGAGAAAGCTAGCAAAGCTAGAGTTGCAAAATAATACCTATAAATTCAATTGGCTAATTATTTAATACTCTTTAATAAAGATTATCTTCCAGATAAAAATCTTAGAATTAAAGATAAAACTATACTAACTAAAATCATAGAAGTTATTGGCATATAAAAAGAACTACTCTCCCCTTTATAACTAATATCTCCTGGCAATTTACCAAACCAATTTATTAGCCACGGGCAATACTTAAGCACTAAACCTATTGCAGTAAGTAAGAGACCAGAATAAATAATTAGCTTAGGCATAAGACAAAAAAAAGCCTACAATAAAATAGTAGGCTTTGAAAATAAAATAAAAGACTTTTAAGCTTTCCTTCTTCTAATAGCTCCACCTATTAAACCTATACCCAATAAAGACATAGTCATTGGTTCAGGAATTTCAGTTGCTACTCTATTACCACTATCAATATGAGGACCTCTAGCGCCAAGCTCGAGAGAAGCAATTTCTCCTGTTGCTTCGTAAGCTATTTGAGCTCCAAAACTTGTGTGAAACCACTGCCCAAATAAATTATCAAAGCGTATTCCATCATAATCTGGATTAGTAGAGTTAAAATTATTAATTTCCGTAGCATCAAATGCTAAACTAACATTTAAATTACCATCAGCATCAATACTATTAGTAACTGCATTACTAATAGAAGTAACGAATTCTCCATCAAGATAACTATTTCTACCATTAGCGTAACTATAAGCTGTAACAACATCTTGTTCTAAATCAACGTATAGTAGAGCTAAATCTCCTGCTTTAGGATTAGGCCCATCGTTAACTGCTAAAGTGTAAAAATTAATAAATTCACCACTTGCATCGTTTGGTCTCATTACAAAATCATGAGTAAAGAAGTTAGTAGAATTATTAAAAGTAGATTCGTATTCATAAATAACTGAACCCGTACCCGTTGCACCTTGCCCAACTATAGGTAAATCTTCAAAGATTGAAAAAGTAGTCGCACTGGCTGTGCTAATAAAAATTAGCTGTAAAAAAATAAACTTTGTTAAGTTCTTTATCATTATATGGTCTCCAGATTTATTTAAACTTTCAGCAACCAACTCAATGAATAGCCGACAACTATTCACTCATCAATTTAATCATCTTTATTGCTTCAAATAATCTGTGTCTAGAAACTTATCAATAGCTATATTAATATGGTAAAGAACTTAAAATAGTGTAACTAACGCTCGACCTCCTGCAAAAGATTTAATAATTTAGATAACTTATCACTCTAGAGGCTAAAAAAAGCATAAAAAAAAGCCTACAACAAAAATTGTAGGCTTTAATAAGGCAATAGGGGGAAAGCTATTAAGCTTTATTTCTTCTAATTGCTCCTCCAAGAAGACCCATACCTAATAAAGTCACAGTAATAGGCTCTGGAACTTCAGCATTCTCAATAGTAGGTCTGTTTCCACTATCTATATGAGGACCCTTAGCTCCAAGATCAAGAGAAGCAATTTCTCCTGTAGCTTCATAAGTTATCTGAGCTCCAAATCTTGTGTGAAACCACTGGCCAAATAAACTATCAAACTCAATTCCATCATAATTAGGATTTACAGAGTCAAAGTTATTAATTTCTGTAGCATCAAATGCTAGACTAACATTTAAATTACCATCAGCATCAATACTAGTAGACACTGCGTTACTTAATGATGTTATAAATTCTCCATCAATGTAGCTGTTTCTGCCATTAGCATAACTATAAGCAGTAACAATATCTTGCTCTAAATCAACATATAGAAGAGCTAAATCTCCTACTTTTGGATTAGGCCCATCGTTTACAGCTAAAGTGTAGAAATTAATAAATTCACCACTTGCATCATTTGCTCTGATTACAAAGTCATGAGTAAAAAAATCAGTAGTACTATCAAATGTAGACTCATATTCATAAATAACCGAGCCTGTTCCACTTGCCCCTTGCCCAACAATAGGCAAAGCTTCAAAGATTGAAAAAGTAGTAGCACTAGCAGCGCTAATAAGAACTAACTGTAGAAAAATAAACTTTGTTAAGTTTTTAATCATTTTTATCCCCCAATAAAATTAAAAAAAAGTGCAATGTTTAAATGTAAATAAAAGTCATACTGCAACTTCTTCACGCTTAAACTACATCAATAAAAGTAAAAATCAAGTATTTGCATTAAAAAAGTGTTGAATTTTTATTTTTTTTAAGCTAACTGAGTAAAAAATTGTTCTTTAATATTTCCGCATAGAGTTATTCAACAAACCACTCCCCTCTAAGTGTCTATTTATACTAGACATTTAACAGGAGTGTAGGAAAGCGTTTTCTTACCACAAGGAAGACAGAAAAGGATTTTAAAGTGATTACGGAAGCAACATATCTAATGGCGACGAGCAAAAAAGCGCCAGGATACGAAACAAATGAAACTATAATTCGTGATAAATGCGGATTTACCTCAATAAAATCAATTCCAAGATGGATTCTAAATGGCTTAAGACAAGGGAATCTAGATCAGAGCGAGATTATAGTCTTGCTAAATAGCGATGAGTTTCTTTTTGCAAATTATTATGGAATGGCTCTTTCTTAATTTAATACGCACAAATAAAAATTAAAGGTTTTTTCCTACTTTCCAATCAACACTTAAAAAAGCAAGACTTTAAAAAAAGCTAGAAAGTCATCTGAGCGCCAAACACCCAAGTACGATCCACTGCTAATTGTGGTCCATCTAAATTCTGATAAACAGGGCTCAAGTATTCCATCGCTAATCTAAAAGAAGTTTGAGGAATCAAAAGATTTAAGCCTAAACCAACATCAAATCTTCTACCACCTCTTCTATGCGGGTCTGCAGTAGGAACCATTCCTGGATTCAGTTCAGGGTCTGCACCGTTCACATTGCCCCAGATCCTCCATGAACCTCTAACAGAGGCGCTTAACCATGTACTGAAATCAAATGAAGTCCAAAAACTACTATCAAAACGATCTCCTAAAGAATAATCATTATCATTTCTATCAACTCTAATAGTACCTATGCCCTGAGCACCAAATGAAAAGCTACTTATTTTTTTTGTAAAAGTTAAGCCAGGCATAAAATCAAAAGTACCTGAACCTATTTGCATTGGATAAGGAAGTCTTACATCATCTGCAACAGGAATATCATCTCTTGCATTGATAGAGCCTGTTGGAAGACTAACGCCAAAATTTGCAATAAAGTTTGTATGACCTGAAGAGTCTTTAAAATCTGAAAAGAATGCAGTGTCTAATAAGTTATAGAGTCCTGAGACTTTAAGGTCACCGATACCACTACTATTAGTTTCAAAAACTGTTCCATTTCTAGTTAAATGATTCATTGAAAGCTCAACATAAGGAACCATGGCCATCAGAGTTAAGCTGTCACTTGGAGCATACATAAGCCCAAGCATATGCATCTCCATCTCCATATCAGTAGGAGTTACCATAAAATCATTAAGAACCTCTTGGTTTGATACTCTGGCGCCACTTGAATTATTACCGTTCATACTCATGCTCATGTATCGATAAGAGGTCATAATCTCTCCTTTAGAGTGGAGATGCTCTCCCATAACCCCAATTGGAGCATGATCTGAAGGGCCATTAGCAAAAGAATAGTTAGAAATTAAAATTACTAATATTAGATATTTATACATATAGCTTAAATCTTTTAGTTTAATAATCTTGGTTTATTAACTACATTACTTGGCTATCAGCAACTAGTTTATAGCTTTAAAAAGAGCTTATTTTAAGTTTATTAAAGCAAGGTTTTCTTAAAAAAACTAAATTTAACTCAACTAAAACTTGATATTTGCAAAGATAATCTATAATTATACTGCACGTTAATGTTTATTTTTTGGAGATAAAAATGAAAAAATCTTTATTAGTATTGTTATCTTGTGTTGCAATTTCTGCATGCACAAAGACAACAGGATATAATAGCTTAGATACAGCTAGTAGTTCAATCGGTGCTGTTGGTAGTGCTGCAAAGAGCGCAAGCATATCTGCAGCTAAAGGTGTTGGAAGTCTTGCAAGTGGTGCAACATCAGCTGTTACTGGTCAGTCTTCTTTTAGCCAAGCACAAAGCACAGGAGCAAGAGCAAGTTTTTCTGCTGCTGGTTCTGAGTTCGGTCCTGCAAACGCAGTTCCAGGTGAGTGTTATGCAAAAGTATTAACTCAGCCTAAGTATGAAACTATTACTGAGAAAGTTTTAGTTAGAGAAGCTGGAGAAGATATTTCTACAATTCCTGCTAAGTATGGAACTGGAACAGAAAAAATTCTTGTTCAAGAAGCTTCTGAGAGATTAGAAATTGTTCCTGCTACATATGAATATGTAACTGAGCAAGTTTTAGTTGAGCCTGCAAAAACAAGATTAAGCACTGTACCTGCTAGATACAAAACAGTTACAGAGAAGATCTTAGACAGACCTGCTCATACTGCTTGGAAAGCTGGTGGTAATGGTGGAGCTGGAGCTGGTGGAGCAACTAGAACTAACGCTGCTGGAGAAGTAATGTGTTTAGTAGAAATTCCTGCTACATACAAAACTGTTACTAAGCAAGTATTAGCAGAGCCTGCTAGAACTTCTGAAAATACTATTCCTGCAAAGTATAAAACTGTGAAGAGAAAAGTTGTTAAGACTCCTGCTTCTACTAGACCAGTTGCTATACCTGCAAAGTATAAGACAGTTACAGTTACTAAGTTAATTGAGCCTGCTAGAGAAGTTAGAAAACCTATTCCTGCAAAGTATGGAACGGTTACTAAGACTAGAAAAGTTAGCGAAGGTAACTTAGAATGGAGATCTATTCTTTGTAAAACTAACGCTTCACCTTCTAAGATTCGTGAAATCCAAGCTTCTCTTAAAAAGCAAGGATACAGCGTATCTAGCGACGGTGTTTTAGGTTCTGGAACAATTAGAGCAATCAATGACTTCCAGAGAAAAAATGGTTTACCAGTTGATCAATACTTAAATATTGAAACTGTTAAAGCACTAGGAGTATCAATTTAATTTAAATTGAACTCTATTAAAGCGGGGCTTTATGCCCCGCTTTTTTTTTGCTCTAAAAACTACTAAATAATAAATTAAATAAGAGAGAGGCTCCAAAAAATTGAAGCCTAGTATAACCGTTTAAACTAAAACTATTTTGCTAAACGCTAGACAAACGTCCAAGTGTAACGATGTCTAAAGGAGCTACTTTCTCCTGGTTTCAGGATTCTTATGCCCCAATCTATCTCTGGCTTTTTTTGCTTAAGTTTAAAGGAATTACCAGGAGAAGTTACAGGTTCAGGCGCCCAAGTTCCAAATCCTTGATTCCACCAAAGATGAAGGAATGGCGTGGTGATCTCGCTAATGTCTTCTAAAAGAAGCTTTAAACCGATATCTTTCCACTCCGCTTTAAACACTCCGTCCCAGCCCATAAAGACATTGTCGTATCTTTCTTCAGGCACCATACCGATTGAGAAATCATCCTCACCTCGAATAGAGTGAGGTTCTCCATCAGGCATTGCCTCACCTTTATGAGCAGGGTCTTGGTCCATCATTTGCTCGGCATTGAAAGTCAACTCTGGCGTCTTCATTGTCCCCATTGGATACTTAGCCAAAAACGGGTGACTGCCACTACTAACGGGCATTGACCTATCACCGACGTTAGTAACCTTAGTGAAAACTTCCAGGCTACTTCCCTCTAGTGAATAAGTAGTCACCGCTGTTAAATCGCTTAACAGCTTTGGTTTGTTCTCATCCGTCCTTGAATCGTAATTCATTTGTATCGAACTGGAGGTAACCAATGATGGCCCTACATACCCAAACTGACTCATTCGAATAATTCCATGCAGAGCATGTTGATGATATCTAGTATCAAGACCAACAGTTGGATCCCCATCTTGAAATGTTTCCTTAGCAGAATCGAACTGAAAACTGCCTCCCTCGACCCTACCTGCTTGCTCATACATATTTAGATAAGCTACAGGTGGTAAGTCCTTCTGACTAAGCTCAGCATTCTGTGCTAGGTCGAACCACTGACCATTTGGAGCTTTCATTCTTAAACTAAGCAAAGATCCTCCACACGTTGTTGAAGTGATTGAAAGGCATCGGTTTGTAAGAGTTCGTGTTTCGCTCATTGTTCTATATCCTGAAACTGGGTTACAAAATTAAAAACCAGGGAATTCTGGTTAATAACTAAGAAGAATATTAGCTATTAACCAGTTAAAACATTATGTTTCTCTCTCTAAAAAAACTTTAAGGCTTTAGCTAGAGAGCAAAAATATTCGTATTTTCATAAAATGTTAAAAAAGAACAGATTCTTTAATTATCAATTAAGCAAGAAAACAACAACTAAGTAATAAATATAGGCACTTATAAATTAAAATTTGATTAACTCTTCAGCTGGCCTCATAATATTAATAACAAGTTTATAAACTATAAATGAGGTTCTCTATGACAATAAACGTTGCTACCAACACCCTTAACAAACACATCAAAGAAGATTCAAAGAAAAAACTAAGTTCACAACTAAAACAAATATTTACAGAAGCATCTCTTAAATTCAGTAAAGCTGATATTAGCTTTAAAAATGTAAATGCAGAAAATGGAGGACAAGATAAAGAATGCCTCATAAATGTAAAGCTAAGTAAGCTTGGCAATATTACTGCTCGTAGTAAGGCTAGAAATCTAAGAGCTGCTTACGCAATTGCTCTAAGAAAAGTTAATCGCAGCGTTAGAAAGAGAAAAGATAAGTTTAGAGCAATGGATAAATCAACTCCTAGCCTTAGAGAGCAAAATATATACTAATAAAAATATTAGTTAATTGCTAAAACCAAAGCCTATCTGATAATACCTGTCTGATAATAAGGATAGGCTTTGATACAAGACAAACAAAATTCAAACACACCTCCAAATAAAACATTAGGCTTTATATTAATACAAGCTTCTGCCCTCTTGTTCTTCTTGGCCTCTGTTCCAATTAGGTTAGCTAAGCAAAACTTTCAAGCTTATCCAGAAATTTATTCCGAAAGACATCCTGGTGAATTTACTTTTTACAGATTCTTCATTGGTTTTATTTTTTTTAGTGTCTTAGTTCTTAAGTCTCCTGAAAAAATTAAACCTAACAAAATTCACTTTTTAATTGCTAGAGCTTTATTTAATTTTAGCTCTCTTACACTAATGTTCTACACTGTAGATTATATTTCTGCTTCTACTGGCAGCATTTTAAATATGACCTTCCCTTTATTTGTCGCAATAATTTCCTTTTTTTTCTTAGATAAAAAATTAGACTATATAGGTTACGTAAGTAGTTTAGTTGCAGTAGTTGGCATTATTCTCACAATGCCAACTACTGTCTCCTATTCGGGGCTTAGTACAGAATTGAGTACAGGCTACGGCATTGGTCTACTTTCTGGTTTTACTGGCGCTCTAGCTATTATATTCCTAGGCTTTGCTAGAAAATATAATTCAACTGAAACAGTTTTATTTTATATGTTCTTTGGAGGCTTAATCTTTTCTTTTATAGCTTTTAGAGAACATATTAATTTCAATATTGATAAGTCTATTATTTATCTATTAAGTAGCGCTATTTTTGGTGTGGTTGCTCAGTACGCTCTAACTCATAGCTTTAAGTATATTTCTACCGTTGAAGTAAGTGTAACTAGCACTACTAGAATTATTTATGCTGCACTTTTAGGTGGCATACTAGCAAAAGACCCTAGCTTCTCACTTACTAACTGGATAGGAATAATTCTAATTTTCTTAAGCTCAACATACCTAGCCTTCAACAACAGCAAGACTTAAGCAACTGAAATCACTTAGAATTCTTAGTTTCTTAAAAAACAAGTAAACTTTTATAAACTAAAGCCCGAAATAACTATTAGTAAAATTAAACTATAGGAGAAAAAAATGAAAAATCAAAAAGGTTTTACATTAATTGAATTATTAGTAGTTGTAGCAATTATCGGAATTTTAGCGGCTATCGCTATTCCACAGTTTGCTGACTACAAGAAAAGAGCATTTAACTCTAGATCACAGTCTGATTTAAGAAATGGTCTTACTGGTCAAGAAGCTTATTTCACTGATGAAGAAGCATATGTTGATTGTAACGGTGCTGCTTGTGAAACTACTCTTCCAGGTTTCGTACTTAGTGACGGAGTTGATATGGATATGGATGCACAACTTAGCGACGCTGAGTTCTCTGGACAGTCTTGTCACTCAAAAGGTGATAGAGCTTACAGCTGGCAGTCATCTGGTGGAACTGACGCTGGTGTTATCACTGACGCGGCAGCAGCTACTTGTACTGCAGCAGCAGCTACTATTGCTTAAT
>CAYOZL010000016.1:0-24232 GCA_964408435.1 uncultured Bdellovibrionales bacterium
TTTGTAAGAGATTGGTTAGGTATTGAAAGTAAAAAAATAAGTAAACCTCAAAAAGAGCATCCTAAGAGGCCTATTGACGGTTTTGATTGTAAGAGATCTGAAGTTAGTGGGAGCAGGCTTTGGGGTTGGGCTAAAGAAAAGTACACAGAGCCTGAAGTTTTTTTTAAAAAATACTTTGTTTGGAATTATTGTCCTTTGTGCTTTATGTATGAATCAGGGAAAAACCTAACTCCAGATAAGCTCTCTATTGAGGATAGAGAGGCTTTGTTCTTAGTTTGTAACTGGGCACTTGTAGAAATGATATCTGAGATAAATCCTGAGATACTAATAGGTATTGGTAAGTTTGCTGAAGATAGATTAAAGAAAATAAGTAAAGAAACTAAGAGTATTGAAATTGAAGTAGCAAGAATTCTACATCCTAGTCCTGCAAGTCCAGCAGCAAATAGAGGCTGGCAAAAACAAATAGAAAAGCAGCTTGAAGATTTAAGCGTCTAGCTTGCGCGTAATTTCTTTGATTGTCCAGATAGTTTCTGTAATACTCTGCTCAATGCTTTTTATGGAGTTATCTAGTTCAACTTCTACTATTTTATCGTTCTTAGGTAGAACGACTCTTGCTTTTAATTCATCGCTAACTTTATTAAAGCAGAAGTCATTATTAGGAAAGTTATTCTCAATACTATAAAATAAAGCTTTAAATTCTGTTTCTATTTTGGACATGAACTTAAGATGTTTAAAGCATTTAAATGGTTTCTAAGATTTCTCTTAGACTTATATGTTATATCTAAGCTGCTTGTTTAACGCTTTCTAGCTCGATATCAACTCTATCTAGTAAAGAAGATACTTTTTCAAGGCATATATCTATTGGGATAGGCTCGCACGGAGCTGCACCAATTAGATTGTCTAAGCAGTTATCAGTAAGTTCTAAGTCAGCTTGAATAAGCTCCTCAGCTTCAAATAAGTCAAACTTATTAGGAGACCTGACTAATCCATTAGTTTGGTTAATTCTTAGCACAAGAGATTGAACAATTCTTTTTGCTAAAGATAAACTGTCTAAGCCTATAGGTCTGATTTCATGAACGTAAAACTTAGATACCTCATCATAGTGACTAATTCTTTCATTTGCAAAATCTACAAACTCACTTAGTTCGATAAGTCTATTTGTCATTTCTTTTTTAATGTCATTAGAGCTTTGAGAACTACTAAAAATATTCATTAGGTTATAAAAAAGAGAGAATATTGTTATTACTATTAATAAAGCTAGTATTACAAATTCTATGTTTTGTGGAAGTAGTCCTTCTAATTTATTTCTGCCAAATAATAAGTAATACATTGTTAAACTAGCTGAAGAAATTAGAAACAATAAGCTAATGCTACCTTTCTCGTTATTTTTCATAATATTAAATCCCACTTTAAAACCCTTTATTAAACTCCTTTTAAGCAATGTGTATTTGATAACGCATCTTCACTTAACATAGTCATTTCAGCTTTGAAGCAGTAAATGCTTCAAAATTTTTTTGTTTCTTTGAAAAAAACTTTAAAAAAGAAGTATTAAGCTATTAAAAGCTATTTAGTTTGCTTTAGCGAGACTTTAAGACTTGAAGTTTGAATTAGTTCGTTTTAGTAACAAGCTAAATGGAATTAGGTGAATTTAAATTAATTAGTCAGGATGGTAATGCGAGATTAGGTGAGTATCAGACTCATAATGGTGCTTTTTCCACCCCAGCCTTTATGCCTGTAGGAACTCAAGCTTCAGTTAAGGGTGTAAATCCTAGTGAGTTAGAGAGTTTAGGGGCTGAGATAATTCTAACTAATGCATATCATTTGTTGTTAAGACCTGGCTCTAAGCTTATTGAGACGCTTGGAGGTATTCATAAGTTTATGAACTGGAAAGGGCCAATATTATCCGATAGCGGTGGGTTCCAAGTTTTTAGTTTAGCGAAGTTAAATAAGGTTAATGATGAAGGAGTGGTTTTTCGCTCTCATATTGATGGTAGAAAAATAGAGCTAACTCCTGAGAAGGTAATTCAAGTTCAACAAGAACTAGGTGTTGATATTATGATGGTGCTTGATGAATGCTTGCCTAGTGATGCAAGCTTTGAGCAGGTTAAGAAATCTTGGGTTAAAACTTATTCTTGGGCTAAGAAAAGTCTAGAAAGTAGAACAAGGGCTGAGTCCTTAATGTTTGGAATTGTTCAAGGAGGAATGTTTGAAGAACTTAGAAAGGCGGCGGCAAAAGAACTAATCGAATTAGATTTTAATGGCTATGCAGTTGGTGGGCTAAGTGTAGGTGAGGGTTTTAGTACAATGTGCGACATGGTCTCAGTTTGCACTGAAATACTTCCAAAAGATAAACCTAGATATTTAATGGGTGTTGGAACTCCAAAAGATATACTTTCTGCAGTTGAATTAGGCATTGATATGTTCGACTGCGTCATTCCTACTAGAAGTGCCAGATTTGGAAGGATTTACTACAAGCATGGTCATTTTAATATTAGGAACTCTCGCTTTAGAACAGATCCTGAGCCTTTAGATGAAGATTGTGACTGCTATTGTTGTAAGAACTTCTCAAAAGCCTACATATCGCATTTGATCCATTCAAATGAGATTTTAGGTGTGCAATTAGCAAGTATTCATAATCTGAGCTTTTATCAAAGATTGTTAAAAGAGATAAGACTAGCTATAAAAGAAAACAAATTTCAAGAATATAAGAGAGAGTTTCTAGGCAGAATAAATGAGAAATAAGTTTATTTTTTTAGTGTTAAATTTAAGTTTCGCAGTATTAGCTATAGGCTTAGTAGGTACTGCATTTGCACAAGAAGTAGTTAATCAACCAGTAATGTCACCTAATAATTTTGTATTAGGAACTATACAGTTTTTTTGTATGGCACTAATAGTTTATTTTTTAATGGTAATTAATCCAGCAAAAGCTAAAGAACAAAGTCATAGCGAATTTATTGAGAACTTAAAGAAGAACGATAACGTTTTTACTACTGCAGGGATTTACGGAAAAGTTGTCTCTATTAAGCAAAACGAAATAAGTTTAGAAATTGCGCCAAATGTAAAAGTTAAGTTTGATTCGAAGAATTTACTACCTTTGCCTAGTGTTGATTCTAAAATAACTGAAGCTAAGAGCGGTGATTCTAAAAAAGCTGAGGCTAAAAAAATTAATTTTAAGAAATAGGAGATTTTATTTTGAATAAGAAAAACAAATCTTATTTATTGATAGCTATGATATTGTTATCGATTTATTTAGTTGTTCCAACCTTTGTAAAAGATAATTTACCGTCTTGGTGGAAAGCAAAGCCAATGAGATTAGGACTGGATTTAAAAGGTGGGTCATACTTAGTCTTAGGTGTGAAAACTAATGAAGCTATAAAAAGTCAACTAAATACTGTTGCAGGGGCAATAAAATCAGAACTGAAAAAAGAAAGACTAGGCCTAATTAAGTCTAAATCAGTAGCCGGGAATTCAATCGAAGTTACATTGCTTGGTGATAAAGGCTTAGATAGGGTTAGATCTTTTGTTCAAAAAGAATATTCTGATTTCAAAGAAAAGGAAGTCAAAACTCAAGGAACGAAATCTGTTATTAAATTTGGAACTACAGATAAGAAACTAAATGACATTGAACAAAATGCAGTGATCCAAGCTATAGAGACAATTAGAAATAGGGTTGATCAGTATGGTGTTTCTGAGCCAGTTATTCAAAGAGCTGGGAAGAAGAGAATCATGGTTCAATTGCCTGATGTTACTAATTTAGACACAGTAAAGAAAACTATAGGTTCTGTTGCTAAGTTAGAATTTAGAGCTGTTACTACTCAAGGTGGGGTTAGAATGAAAAATAGAGAAGGTATCCCTATTTTTCTAGAAGAAGATGTTTTGATGTCAGGAGATGCAATTGAAAAAGCATTAGTAGAAATTGATCCACAAACAAATGAGACTCAAGTAACTCTAAAGTTTAATCCAATTGGAAAGAAAACTTTTGCTAGAATCACAACAGATTATAATGGCAAGCAACTTGCTATTATATTAGACGGAGTCGTTCAGTCTAATCCTGTAATTAGAGAACCAATTTTAGGTGGGACTGCGCAGATAAGCGGTGGTTTTACAAAAGAAGAAGCCCATAGGCTTGCAGTAGTGCTTCGTTCAGGTGCTTTACCTGCTCCTCTTACTTTTGAAGAAGAAAGAACTGTAGGGGCTAGTCTAGGAGCGGACTCGATTAAGAAAGGAATTACAGCAATGTTGTATGGGGCTTTAGCGGTAATGATTTTCATGCTTATTTATTACAAGAAGTCAGGCGTAATTGCAGTTACATCTTTATTATTAAATATGCTTTTCTTATTGGCTTTTCTATCTTTATTTGGTGCTACTTTAACCCTACCAGGTCTAGCAGGTTTAGCTTTAACAATTGGTATGGCAGTAGATGCTAATATAATTATATTCGATAGAATTAGAGAAGAAATGGATAACGGAAGTACTGGACTTGCTGCTATTAAAGCAGGTTTTGATAAAGCTCATATAACTATTCTAGATTCCAATATTACAACTTTGCTTACAGGTTTAGTTTTATATTCTTGGGGAACAGGGCCTATTAAAGGCTTTGCAGTAACTTTATGTGTAGGGATTTTAACTACAATGTTTACTGCTTTATTTGTTTCAAGATTTGGATTTACTATTTTCAACGTAGTTAATAAAAAAGGTGAGTTAAGTATTTAAGATGAGAGTAATAAGTAACGATGTAAATTTTCCTTTTATGAAATTTCGCTTTTTCTTTGCGATAGTTTCTTTGTGTCTTTTAGCCTTTAGTATCTATTCTTGGAATAATGCTGGCCTAGCTAAATATAGTGTGGATTTTTTAGGTGGAACTGAGCTAATTCTAAGTTTTGATAAAAAAGTAGATTCAGGACAAATTAGAAAAGCTTTAACTGATAAAGGAATAGAAGGAGCAATAGTTCAATCTTTTGATTCTGGTAGTAATGATTTTACAATTAGATTAAAAGGCGAAGATACAGATAAAACTGCTAAGAAAGTTACAGAGGCATTATCTACTATTGCTAAAGTAGAAGTTCTAAAACAAGATTTTGTTGGCCCAACTATTGGTCAAAAAATTAGAAAAGATGCTTTTATTTGTATTGCTTTATCTCTTTTAATTATAGGAATTTTTATTACTTATAGATTTGAGTGGAGGTTTGCAGCGGGTGCAGTTGTTGCAACTATTCACGATATAATTATTACAGCAGGAATTTTTATATTTTTTGGTGGAGAAGTGGGATCTGCCTTTTTAGCAGGAATGTTAACAGTAGTAGGATATTCATTAAATGACACTATTATTGTCTTTGACAGAGCGAGGGAAAATATTCTTGGATCTGCTTCTAAAAAATCTAGAACTTATTCTAACGGGAAAAAGCTTCATCAAATGAGCTTTAAGGAGATATTTAATCTAAGTATTAACCAAACTCTTAGTAGAACAATACTAACTAGTGGAACTACTTTGTTTGTAACTTACGCACTTTTAAAATTTGGTGGTGGAGCTCTGTATGACCTCTCACTTGCTCTTTTAATTGGTGTTGTTTTTGGAACTTATTCTTCAATCTTTGTTGCTTCTCCTTCTGTGTTGTTATTGGCGAAAGAAGGTAGTTCGCAAAAAGCTTAGTGCGTTAGAAACTTGGAGCAGGAGTTTTTAGCTCGCTTGCTAAAAACATAATACTTCTAGAAGCAAACAATCTGTAAGCAGGTTTGTTTATACTGCTACTATTTACAAAAGCTCTAATTTGTTTTGATAGCTCAGAGTATGCAGCTCTTGAACCAATAGAAAGTTTACCTTCTAGTTCAATAAAATCAGATTGAACTTTATTCAGAGAACTAGCATCTGAAGATTTTACTGACTGGTTTAGCGAGTTAGTTAAGTTTTTAGCTAAGTTTGCTATATCTTTTCTTTTCTCTGACCTTTTTTCATATGAAGTATCAAATCTATTATTTGCACGTTCTAGTAAATCAGTAGTTGAAGGCGGTTGACCTCTAGTCCACCAATATTCAGTGCAAGAAGTTGAACAGATAACCAATAGAATTAGTAGTAAATTTTTCATATTAAAACTGTATATAGAATATGTACGTTATTTTGGCAAAAAAGAATTTCAAATTAAAATTGCTACATATTTGAATTTCTGAGATCTTATTTCTCTGACATGAAACCACAATATATCATTCTAGTAGTTTTATCTTTTCTTGGCTTAGCTTGGATGCTTTTCTTCGGCCAAGAAGAAGAGTTTGATACTAGGGCAGCGATTGAGGATGGTATTGCTCAAATTACTGAGAAAGTAGATATAACTGATGCAGAAAAAGATACTTTAAAAGTGCAGTTAGCGCTTGCTGATTATATTGCTAATAATGGACAGCCACCTACTTCTCTAAATGACTTAATACCTAAGTATTTCTCTGATGTTCCAATTGATGGGAATACTGGGAAGCAAATTTTTTATGCTAAAGAGGGTTTGTCTTTTAAGTTAGGACTTGATGTCGAGCAAGAAGAGTCAGAAGGAGTTAAGAAGCTTACTGATTTAGCCATGGTTAATCCTAACACCATGGATATTGATAATTTCACATACGACCCAACTGGAAAAAGAGATCCTTTTAAAAGTTTTAAGTTCTCTAAAGAGGGTGTAGTTGACATGAATAAGCCTCCTTTAGAGAGATATGCTGTAGGCCAGCTTAAAATTACTGCTATCTTAGCTGATTTATCTGGTAGTGGTGGAAGGTCTGCAATTGTAGAAGACGCAACTGGCAAAGGTTACACTGTTAAAAAAGGTACAAAAATAGGTAACAAGAGTGGAGTCGTTGTTGCGATTGATGAAGATAAAATTCATATAGTGGAATCTATTGTTGATTTTACAGGTAAATCCAAAAAATACCCTACGGTTCTAAATCTTATTAAAGCTAGGGAGGATTCCCAAGTACAAGATAATATTAATAAAAACGTTTTTAGATAAGACCTAAGTAGATAATATCTTAATAAGTTATAAATATTACATAAATCCAGTATAAATATAGTGCGTTTTGCCAACTTTTTGCATCTAAACCTTGATGCAAGAAACAACTATAGAAGAAACAATTTTAATTGTAGATGATGACCCTATACTAAGGGAGAGCCTCTCTTTGCTATTATCTAGAGATTACAAGGTTGAAGCTTTGCACTCAGCAAGTGAGGCCCTTAGTTATTTAGCAAGCCAAGAGAATTTACCGGTATTAGGATTATTCGATTATATGATGCCAGGAGTTGACGGCATAGAGTTGTTAGAACTCATAAAAGAGAAATATAGCGAATTGCCAGTAATCATGCTCACTGCATCCGATAATATTAAGAGTGCAGTTAGGGCAATGAGAATGGGGGCAACGGATTATATTAATAAGCCTTTTGATGTGGAAGAACTTTTATTTAGAATTGCTGATTCTAAAAGAGTTACTAAAGTAGAGCTCATAAAAAAAACAGAAGTAGAGAATAATCTTGAAAAAAGTATTGAGCAAAGTGAGAAGGAAATAATTACTTTAGCTTTAGAAAAAAATAACTACATTCAAACAAAAACAGCAGATTATTTAGGGATTACTAGAAGAGTTTTAAAGTATAAAATGGATAAGTTAGGATTAACAGAACTTTATAAGAAAAAGAGGTCTTTAATTGTTTAGTCTTTTTATAGTAGGTTCTTTTTTATTTTTTACTTTTTTAGTGATTCAGAATGACCTAGATCTTTGTCGGGTTCGATAATATCTCGTATTAAATTTTTTGTTTCTTTTAATTCAGGAAATCTTCCTTCTTTTTTTCTAGAAAAAATCAAAGACCCATTTAGCTCTATAGAGAATTCACCAATTTCTCCAGCTAAAAGACTAGCTCCAGCTAACTCATCACTAAAGGTAATAAGTAGTTCTTGAGCCATCCAAGAGGCGCGATGTAGCCACCTGCAACCTTTGCAGTATTTAATAACAACGATATTCTCAGGCATTGCTAGCTTATGCTACTGTTTATCTTGTATCTTTTTACCATACGTAACTTCTCCTTTATCAATCCTAAGAGAAAAACCACATTCTGGATTCATGCACGCCCAAGCTTTGTAAGTTACAGATGCCCCGTCTTGACCGTAATCAGATAGTGGTAGCAATATGCCAACGTTGCATTTTAAACATTTTGGAAATTTATCTGTCTCGCTCATCTTTTCCCTCCATCATACTTGCTGTATCTAGTTGACTTAGTTTAATTTTCAGTTAAAGAGCTTCGCTAATTTTACTAAAAATCAATCTAAGTCAACTAGATATTGTCTTCCGCTGCGCTCGGCAATATACTAGTTGAGATTAAATTTAAAACTAAATCAACAACTAGTATATTAGTATAAACTAAACATAGTATAAACAGAGATTTGTAAGAGAGCAATAATTGTCTAATTTACTCAAAATAAAGGCATACGCTAAGTTAAATTTATGCCTTCATGTTGATGGGAAGCTAAATGAGGACTTTCACGCTATTCGTACAGTTATATGTCCGATTAGCTTACATGATAATTTAGAAGTTGTTATTTCTGAATCTAGTAAGAATGAAGTAATTTTAAATACTAAATTTAGCGAAGAATTATTAAATCATCATGAGCAAGGTCTTCTTGAGGAAATAAAAAAGCCAAGTAAAAATTTTGTACTAGAGGTTTGTATGAAATTTTTAGAAGAATTTAATAATAAAAAGCAGTATCAAATAAAAATAAATTTAGAAAAAAATATACCACTTCAAGCCGGATTAGGCGGTGGCACAGCTGATGTCGCAGCAATGTTGCTATTGTTGTGTAAGCACTTTGCATTTGATTTAACTAATGAAGCTTTATCTAAGAGAGTTTTTAGTCTAGCAGCGAGTATTGGCTCAGATGTTGTAGCTCAAATGCAGAATCAAATTACATATGCTTATTCGAAAGGAGAGAAGTTCCTCTCACCTAAAATAGATCAGGATTATTATGACTTTCTTGCTGGCTTAAAGTTGCTAATCATTAAGCCTAAGTTGTGTTCTGATACAGGGCTTGCATACAAAAAGTTAAACAAAACAAAACTGGATAAATTAATTGATAATAGTCTTATAGATGCATTCTTTAAAGTTACAGATTTCTCTATGTGGGAAAATGATTTTCAAGAAGTTTTAATTAATGAGCATAAAGAACTAAAAGAGATTAATGATTTTCTATATAAAAATGGAGCGTTAAAAGTTCTCTTAGCTGGTAGTGGAAGTAGTATAGTTGGTGTTTTTTATAATAAGCAGGAATTTTTAAATTGTAAGAATTTAGCAGAGTCTGATCTAGAGGCTAGCTTTATTCAGGGCGGTAGCTTTAAGTTTTAAGCATTATTTTACTTGGGTATTATCCGTTCTTGCTAAGTTTGAGTCTTTAAATTATATAATTCCAAAACTATTGGGCGATCGCCAAGTTGGTAAGGCAACGGTTTTTGGTATCGTTATTCGAGGGTTCGAGTCCTTCTCGCCCAGTTTTTTTACTGCAAGCGCTTAAATTCTCTAAAATTAGATTAAGATTAGAGTTTGAGGCGTTTCTTTTAATTTTTTCATGTGATATTAAACGCACGAAATTAAAGCACAATAGCGACAATACAAAGATGACAATCAGAGGGAAATTATCAATTTTAGCCGGAAGCTCTAATCCGAAACTTGCAACAAATGTTGCAGAGTATCTAGGAGTGAATCTTTGTGACTGCGATATTAGAAGATTTAGTGATGGTGAAGTTGGTTTTGAAATACAAGAAAACGTTAGAGGAAATGATGTTTTTGTAATTCAAAGTACTTCAACTCCTGGTAATGACCACTTAATGGAATTGCTCATAATGATTGATGCATTAAGAAGAGCAAGTGCGGAGAGAATAACAGCAGTTATTCCTTATTACGGTTACGCAAGACAAGATAGAAAAAATAAGCCAAGAGTTCCAATCTCTTCAAAGTTAATTGCTGACTTACTAGTTAATGCAGGTGCCCATAGAGTTTTAACTATGGACTTACATGCTGGACAGATTATGGGATTTTTTAATGTCCCTGTAGATAATCTTTATGCAAGGCCACTTTTATTAAATTACTTTCGTGAGACATTACAAGGTGAAGAAATTTGTATTGTTTCTCCAGATGCAGGTGGAGCAGCAAGAGCTAGGGCTTATGCTAAGAAATTAAATGCATCTCTTGCAATCATCGATAAGAGAAGAATTCAAGCAAACGAAGTTTCTGAAATGAATGTAGTAGGGGAAGTTAAAGGTCAAGCTTGTATTATTGTAGATGACATGGTCGATACAGGTGGAACACTGGTTAAGGCTACAAGAGCACTTTTAAAAGAAGGGGCTACTAAAGTTTACGCGTGTTGTACTCATGCAGTTCTCTCAGGTAGTGCAAAGGAAAAACTTCCTAAGAGTGAATTGGAGAAGTTAGTAATTACTGATACGATTTATCACGATGATTTAGATAAGGACTGGGTTGTAACTTTACCTGCTCATGGATTAATTGGTGAAGCAATTAGAAGAATTCATGAAGACCAGTCAGTAAGTTTATTATTTGATGTTGATAGTTAATTAAATTTTTTATAGGAGAATGTTAAAATGGAAATGAAGGATTTTACAGAGATTTCTGTGCAATCAAGAGATAGCTTAGGTAGCTCACACTCTACAAAGCTTAGAAGAGATAGTCGTTTACCGGCAGTTGTATACTCTGCAGGGGCTGACGCGGTTTCAATTTCTGTTGATACTAGAGAGTTCTCTAATGCTGCTAGAGGAGCAAAACTTGCTACTATCTTTAAATTTAAAAGTGAAGATTCTGCATTAAATGGTCAGATTGCTTTTGTAAAAGAGATACAAAAAGAACCGATTAAAGATAAGCTTTTACACATTGATTTTTTAAAGATCAAAGAAGGTGAGTCAGTTAATGTTAGAATTCCTGTAACTGTTTCAGGTGACCCAATTGCAATTAGAGAAGGTAGAGCGAAGAAGAGTCAAGTAACTTATGAACTTGAAGTAAGTTGTTTGCCTAGCCTTATACCTGATTCAGTTGATGTTGATATTTCTGCATTGGAAGCAGGGGAATCAGTTATATCTAAAGATGTTAAATTGCCAGAGGGTGTAAGTCTTTTCTCTAGTGGTAACCAAACAATTGTTACTTTGAAAACTCCTTCAGCTAAGAAAGAGGAAGAAGAGATCGCAGCTGATGCAACTGCTGAAGCAGGAGCTGAACCAGCTGCTGCTGCCGGAGCAACTGAAGAGAAAAAGGAAGAAAGTAAGTAAGCTTACTTTCTTTTGAGTATGTTCTGCATAGTAGGTCTAGGAAATCCTGGAGCTCGTTACGAGGATACTAGGCATAATGTTGGCTTTAAGGCCTTAGATTATCTCTGTGCAGATCATAATGCTAACTTCAAAGAAGAAAAAAATAACCTAGTTTCTAATATCTATATTGGAACGGAAAAAGTCACACTTCTAAAGCCACAGCTTTATATGAACAAAAGTGGTGATGCTATTTGGCCACTACTTAAATTTTATAAAATAGAAGCTGAGAATATAATTGTTATTCACGATGAACTTGATTTAGAGCAAGGGGTGGTGAAAGCTAAAAATGGTGGTGGAGCTGGAGGTCATAATGGGGTTAGCGATATTATTAGAATTATAGGGAAGAATTTTTGTAGAATAAGAATAGGTATTTCACACCCAAGAGATGTAGACCCTAGAATTGATGTTTCTAGCTGGGTTTTGCAAACGCCTCAGAGTAAGGATTTGGATGAGCTTGAGATTAGTTCAAAAAGAGCATCTGAGTTCACATCAAAGATTATTAAAAGCGGGCTTAAAAAAGCCCAAGAAAGCTTTCACGCACAAAACTAATCGGAAATATTCTATTAATTCTTCTGCTAATATTTTACCCTTCAGATACTAAGATAAATTTAGAATAGAAATTTGAAATAAACACAAAAATAAAGTAGTTATGTCATCCTCAGTTATAATAAGCAGTAAGGTTTATACTGGGAAGATTTTAAGTGTAATTTAAGCTGTGTAATTTTTAAGGAATGTAATGTCTACCAAATACGAAATAGTTGTTGTTTTTAATCCTGATATCGAAGGAGATGCTCTAGGTGATGAACTTGGAAAGATTGAGCAGTGTGTAAAAGACTCTTCAGGTGAAGTTCACTCAAAAGAGATTTGGGGCAGAAGACAATTAGCTTACCCAATTAGAAATCGTAATTACGGAAACTATGTAGTTGTTGTAGCAAGTGCAGGTGGAGACTTTGTTCCAACTTTAAGAAGACAGCTAAGATTAAATCAACATGTCTTTAGAGAATTGATTGTAATTAAAGATAAGTATGCACCTGATTTAGTAATTGAGAAACAAGAAAAGAAGCATATTAAGAAGCTTAAAAATGTTCAGGATTTAAGTTATCAAAAAGAGCATAGCGCTTAAGATATTTAGAGTTAATTTTTAAGTAGAAATTTAAAAGAAAAGTAGGAACGAAATGGAAATAGTTTTAACACAAGATGTAGTTGGATTAGGGGATGTAGGACAGAAAGTAATTGTAAAGTCTGGCTATGCTCGTAATTTTCTTTTACCTCAAGGAATGGCAGTTGAAATTGGTAGCGCTAGTGCAAGACAAGCTGCTCATAAAATGAAGCAAGTAGAAGCTAAGAAAAAAAGATTTAAAGTAGAAGCTGAAAAGTTAGTTGATAAGTTAAAAAGCACAAAAGTTGAGCTTGAGCTTAGAGTTGGAAAGAGCGGAAAGGTTTTTGGTTCTTTATCTACTAGAGATATTGCAACTAAACTACAAGAAGCTGGCTTTGATATAGATAGAAGAAGGGTATTACTTGCAGAACCTATTAAGAAAATTGGGAAGCAAAGTGTTGGAGTTAAGCTTCATCCTGAAGTTACTACAGAAATTGAAATTGATGTTAAAGCAGTAAAACCTACTAAAGAAGAAGAGAGTCAAGAAGCTTCAGAGGCTAAGCAAAAGATAGAAACTGCCTCAGAAGAAAACGATACTGCTGAAAACGATGCTTCAAGCTCTGAAGGTGCTACTGAGGACACTGCTAATCAAGAAGTTGAAGAAACTCAACAAGCCGATAGTGATGCTAGTGAGGAAGCTGCAGAGTAGTTTGCAGAGTTTAGTAATAGTTTGCTAATAAGGCTAATTTATTGCTAAAGACCTTATTAATTTCACTGCTTTTATTCTGTATTCCAGTTGGTCTGGCAGTCTATCTTTCACCTGTTCTTTTTGAAAATAGTAAAACTACATTAGATTCTGCATACTCTAGCTACGCTAATACTGAGACTAATCCAGTAGAGGTTAATGATTTTAAACCTGAGCTTGAATCAAGTAAGAGTTATATCGAATTAGATTCAGATCCAGTTTTAGAGCCTAATAGAAATAATTTATTTATTGCTTCTATAACTTTTTCGATACCTAAAGAGATGGAAGAGGGAAAGGCGATAAAGTTTTTCACTAAATATAATTCTGATAAAAGGCCATATATGGGTTGGGGCCTAAGGCTAAAAAAAATAGCCGGCACAATACGCCCTGAGGTTTATTGGCAAGGTAGGCGAAGAAAAGGTGGTTGGTTAAGTTTTGCTGAGATCTCTTTGAATAAAAAACAGTGGAATTCAATAACCTTAATTGCTGATAAGGCAAATTCTATTAGTCTTTATTATCAGAACCTAGAATCAAAAAAAGAAGATCCAAAGATACAATATTTAGGTGGATTTTCAGTTGATAATATTAGTTTGCCAAAAAATGAAGGGAAGCTGAAATTCTTACATCCGATCTCTTCTAATAAAAAAGATGAAATCGTTATTTTTGATTTTGTTTTAGTAAATCTTAAAAAAGAAGTTAAATCTATTAATAATTTAATTTCAAAAGGTGCATCATCCTTAGCAAAAAGAGTTCCGTATCAAGAGATTAGTTTGTGGATAGACGCTAGGGGTAAAGATAGAAGTCACTACAATAGAAAGCTATAGAATAGATTTTCATAAAAATCTTCTATTAGTTTTTGTCTAAGCTGTAGATTAACTAAAAATATAATCTATACTTATTAGGTTATGAGTAGTTATTTAATAATTGATGATGACCAAGTAATTAATGACTATATAGAAACAGTTATTAGTTCTAAGCTTCGTTCCAGAAGTATTAGTGTGTATAAAGCTTTTAATACTAAGCAGGCTCTGAAATATCTTAAAGATTTTAGTATAAAGATAGATTATATAGTGTTGGACTTCTCTTTACCGGGTACGCATGCTTCAGTGGTACTAGATTTGATTAGAAATTTAAGGTCAGAAGTTAAAATATATTTAGTTAGCGGGTATGATATCGATTATATTAGTGAACAATTTCCAGTAAATGAGATAGAAGGATTTATTAAGAAACCTTTTGCTCCTAAAGACCTTGCAGACTTAGTTTTGCCTAAGACTTAGTCAATAAAACTATATATTTACTCAAGACAATTAATGCGTTAATTTTAGCCCATGAAAAAAGTAGCGATTGTCTCTGGAGTAAGAACCCCTTTTGTTAAAGCTGGCACTAAATTTGCTGATAAAACTATGCAGCAACTAGGTGAGCATGCTTTAAAATCATTAATTGAAAAAACTAAAATAGATGTTAACAAAATTGATGAATTTGTTTTCAGTACTGTTTTATTAGACCCTAGAACACCTAACTGGGCTAGAGAGATACTATTTGCTGCAGGTTTACCGAAAAATATCTACGCTCAATCAGTTAGTAACAACTGTATTTCAGGCTTAGTAGCAATTACTAATGTTGCTGAGAGGATTGCACTAGATAAGATAAATATTGGAATAGCAGGCGGTAGTGAGTCTATGTCTAATCCAACATTAGTTTTTGACAAGAAAGGAACAGACGTATTTTTAGCTCTATCTAGGGCAAGAGACCTTAAAGCAAGACTATCTCAAATCATTAAATTTAGACCAGGCCATTTTTTACCTAAATCTCCAAGCGTCACTGAGCCTTCTACAGGCTTAACAATGGGACAGCATATGGAAATTACTGCTAAGGAATTAAATATTGGCAGAGAAGTTCAAGATGAATTAGCTCTAGCCAGTCATGTTAATGCAGCAAAAGCACAAAACGACGGACTTTTTAAGGATGAAATATCCCCACTTAACGGAGTTGAGAAAGATTTACTCGTAAGAGCAGACACATCAAAAGAAAAGCTAGCTAAACTAAGAGCTGTTTTTGATAGAAGCTCTACAGGGACTATTTCTGCTGGGAATGCCAGCGCACTTACAGACGGAGCGTCTGTAGTGATGTTAATGTCAGAAAATGCAGCTAAAACAAATAATTTTGAGCCACTAGCCTATGTTAAAGATTATGAATACAGCGCAATCAGCCCTGATGAAGGCCTACTAATGGCCCCAGCAGTAGCTGTTACTAAATTACTTAAAAGAAATAACTTAACATTTGAAGATTTTGATCTAATAGAAGTTCATGAAGCTTTCGGAGCTCAAGTAGCTGCGAATATTAAAGCTTGGGAAGAAGGCTGGAACGGTAATGAAAAAATAGGCCCATTAGATAGAGATAAACTAAATGTTAATGGGGGTTCTATTGCCCTGGGTCATCCTTTCGCTGCAACTGGTGGAAGAATTGTAACGAGTCTTGCAAATGAATTAAAGCGAAGGAATGCTAAACGAGGCTTGATTAGCATTTGTGCTGCCGGGGCGATGGCTGGGGCTATGATATTAGAAAGATAGGTTGATAAGAAACCGTATTTTCTTATTTATTTTAGCTTTTTTATTGGCGTTGCTTTTATTGCCAAGTAGTTTTTCTTCGAATAAGTCATATTTTAATTTTCAAAACTTTGACGATGAATGGCTTCTCTTAATTAATTATTTTAGAGCCACGCCTCTTTCTTGGGGAAAGGAACTTGTATTTACTTATGGACCTCTCGGGTTCCTTAGCACAGGTCGTACTTATTTTGTAAATAAATATTTATTATTATTTTCTGATCTTTTTATTTTCATAAACTATTTAATCATTTTTTATGTAACTCTGAAGACTGGTTTAAATAAGAAATTAAATTTTTTTTTAATACTTATTTTTTGCCTGTTTAATAAAGTTTTTCATTTTAATTCAATGACAGCTATTTGCTTTATGATTTTTTGGTCTCAAAAATGGCCAATAATAGGGATTAACTTGTCTTATCTTTTTAGGTTTTTAATTCTTTCACTTTCTTTCTTTATTAAGCCTAATACTTTTTTTATTTTACTTGTAATTTTTTTTATTAGCGTGTTTTTCGACTTTTTTAATAAGAGAGACTTGAAAAAAATTTTACTACTTGCATTTAGCTTGTTTCTTGTAGTTTTCATGCTGGCGCTTATTCTTAATGTTCACATATATCATTATACTTTTAACTTATTAGAATTAATTAAATTTTATAGTGAGTTGATGTATCTTAATCAGAATGATTTTATAATATATCTTGTATTAATATTGATTTTAAGTACAGTCCTAATTGTTAGCTCACAATCTTTAAATAAGATCAGAGATATAGGAGTAATAATTTTTTATTTTCTTGTTACTTTTAAGCAGGGATTTATACGAAATGATTCTGCTCATCAATATGAATTTATTCATTCTTATTTTTTATTATTATTAGTTTTTCAACCTTTATTTATTAAAACTAAGCTAACTATTTCACATAGTCTTGTTATGCTTCAGTTCTTAATTGTTTTTGGCCTTATTAATAATGTCCCACCAGTTAGTAATTTATCTACTAATTTACCTGCGAATGTTCTTAGCTACTTTGAGTCATTTAAAAAGACAGAAGGAGCTTATGAGTATTATAAAGTTCCAGAAGAATTAAAAACTATTGTAGGAAATGAAAAAATCGATGTTATTCCTTGTGGAGGAGCTCTTATGCTTGTAAATAATTTTAATTATTCTCCTAGACCAGTATTTCAATCTTATATTTCTGCAACAAAAAAATTTAGCAATATAAATTTTGATTTTTATAATTCTAAAAGAAGTCCCAATTTTGTTTTGTTAGGGTATTTTTCAATTGATAATAGATACCCCTTATTTGATGATGTCAGAGTCCACTATCTATTAGAGAATAAGTATAAGTTTAAAAAATCCTTTATTTTTGATGGTCTTAAATTTTTGCTATTAGAAAAGAAAAATGACTTTAAATATAAATTTGTTAAGAAAGATAAAAAAATAATTTCAATTAATGATGATCTTAGATTATTAAAAAATTTTCTCTATGAAATTAAGATTAACTATACGGTGTTGGGAAGAGTTAAAGCTTTGCTTTTTAGAGCACCAAGACTGCATATGCTCCTTAAGACAACATCAGGGAAAACTTATAAAGTAAGAATCTCGAAATCTCTTTTAGAATCAGGCATATATTCAAAAGACTTAATGTTAAGTGTAGATGACTTGCAGAAGAGTTATATGGGGATTGATAATGAAGAAATAACATCTTACCATCTTGTAGCTGATGGCGAATTGGATTATCAAAAAGAACTGGTAGTAACTAGCTATGCTTTAGAAAAAGATTAAGAATTAGTAAACTATTCCTGTTTTAAATCTTTTAACTTGAGAATCTAATTCGGGGCTCAGTGTTACTTCTTTAGCATTTTCCCAAAGCTCATCGAATTTGTAGTACTGACGTTTTGGTTCAAAAAACACATGTAATATAATAGAGCCGTAATCAATTAAAATCCATTCTGCTTTATCATATCCATCAATACAAAGTGGTGCCTCGCCAGATGATTTAAGATTTTGAATTATTTTATCTACGATACCTTTTGCGTGTCTTTCTGAGGTGGCACTAAGAATGATAAAGTTATCTGCAATATCAGAGACTCCTTCTAGGTCTAGTACTCTTAAGTCTAGAGCTTTTTGGTCGATAGCGGATTTACAAATTTGATTAACTATATCTATTGTAGATTTAGGTGTTGATTCAGGTTCTATTTTATTTTTCTCCATTTATTTTATGCAATAAATTTATCATTTTTATGATATTTTGCCAAAAATACTAAACAAAACATTATACTCTGATGAACTCAAACAGTTTCTTTTTGAGTTCATCTAACCCAAGATTATGATGACTAGAGATAGGCATAAGATTCTGTTCTTGAATAAGCATGCTTGCTCTCTTATTTAATTCTAAATCACACTTTGAAATTACTATAGTTTTTACATTATCAAATAACTTCTCAGAGTAGTTCTTTAGTTCATTTAAAATCGCATTTTTTTGATTCTCGAAAAGTTCTATTATCTCAGCATCGCTATAATCTTTTTCTTCGATCTTGTATCCATGTGGGTCTATGTTTAAATCGATTACTAGAGCAAGAAGTTTTGTTCTTTCTAGATGTTTAAGAAATTCTATGCCTAAACCTTTTCCTTCACTTGCTCCTTGAATTAATCCTGGAACATCTGCGACTACAAATTTTTCATCATCACTAATACTAGAAACTCCTAAGTTAGGCTCAAGTGTAGTGAAAGGGTAGTCAGCAACTTTTGCATGAGATCTTGAAATTGATTTAAGAAGGGTAGACTTTCCAACATTAGGAAATCCAACTAAGCCTACATCGGCAATTGATTTTAATACTAATTTAAATTCTCTGTATTCGCCTTTTACACCTGGTTGAGCATGAGTTGGAGTTTGGTTTCTAGCATTTTTAAAAAAAGCATTTCCTTTACCACCTTTACCACCTCTAGCTGCAACCCATCTACTTTCAGATTCTTTTAGGTCAGCTACAAGTTTGTCATTAAAGAAGACTTGAGTGCCTGCAGGGATATTTATGTATTGATTTTCTCCATCTGCTCCGGTCTTGTTATTCTCAGCTCCACTGGCTCCGTTTTTTGCTTTAATATCGGGTCTCATCGCTAAGTCGATTAAGGTGTTTAGATTCTTTTTCGCTATAAATATTACAGCTCCGCCATCCCCTCCGTCTCCACCATCAGGACCACCTTTAGGCACATGGGCTTCTCTTCGCCAGTTGACTTTTCCTGGGCCGCCATTTCCTGCTCTAACCCTAACTTTTACTTCATCAATGAATTTCATTTGTAGCTTTGTCTCTTATGGATATAGAGGAACTGAAGAGTCGAATGGATTTGTGGTGTAGGTGAAATTAGAAAAGTAAGCTTTATTAAGCAGGGTATACGCTTACTTGCTGTCTACCTTTACCTTTAATTTCAAACTTTACCATTCCATCAATTAGAGAAAAAAGAGTGTAGTCTTTTCCAAGTCCTACGTTTTTACCAGGATGAAACTTTGTTCCACATTGTCTAACTAAGATATTTCCTGCTCTAACAGTCTCTCCGCCGTATTTCTTAACTCCACGTTTCTTCGGGTTTGAATCTCTTCCGTTCTTAGTAGAACCTGCTGCCTTTTTATGAGCCATAATTTATCCTTTTGTGTGCCTTTCGCTACGCTTTAATCTTAGATACTTTAATACTAGTAATATTTTGTCTATGCCCTTTTTTACGGCTATATCCTTGTCTTCTTTTTTTCTTAAATATTACAACTTTTTTATCTCTACCATGTTCAAGAATTTCTCCTTCAACAGAAGCTCCTTTAACTGTAGGTTGACCAATTTTAACATCGTCGCCATTAGCAACTAGTAAAACGTGATCGAATGTGATCTTTTGACCAGCATCGCCCTCTATTTGATCTATTTTGATTATTGAGCCGGACTCAACTTTGAATTGTTTTGAACCAGATTTTATCACTGCAAACATATTGCTACTCTTTTTATTTTATACCCATCACATTTAATATTCCCTAAAAACGCTAGATGGGTATTGCTAAGCGCAGCGGGATAAATTAACAATCGCACAATCTAGCCAAAATCGACTAGATTTTGACATAGCAGTTTCGTGAATTCTCATTCGCGATTGTTAAAGGTTGAGGGACACAAAATGCATTAAAATGCTTATAATTTCAAGCATATAATAAGAAAAAGTTAATATATCTTAATATTAAAGCAATCATTTGCTCTTAAATGTCATAACTACTTAAAATGTTTGCATTAAGTGCGCTCTAGAGTATTATACTAAATAGGTAATGAATGGATTTTATTAAAGAAATTGTCGATTGTTTTAAATGGTACAGGCATTGGAATACGCTTCCAGTCTTAAGTTGGATTAAGGCGGCTGAGCTTTTTAGAAGGGGAGACTATTTAAGTGCGATATCTTATTATGAATCTGGGCTTAAAAAACATTTAAATCATCCTGCTAAAGATTGTGCACAATTTGATTTAGCATATTGCTACTACAGAACTGGTAAATTAGATTTTGCTAAAACTTTATTAGCAGAGTTAGTTCAAAAAAGAGTAGACCTTAAAGAAGCTTATTTACTTCTTTCTAGAATTAGGAAAAGCACTGGTCATGTAGTTTCTTCAAGAACGATATTAGAGTTAGCAAATCAAATTTTTATTAAGGATGCGCAAGTTCTTAGTTGTCTAGCACATGCTTCAGTTCTAACTGATTTAAGTGATGCTGATATTGATAATATAAAATACAACCTTTTAGATTTAAGAAGAGAAGTTGGCTTAGAGGATGCTAGTTATTTACATATTGAAACTGCATTAGCTAACATTGAAATTAAAAGAGGAGATTTGAAAAAAGGAGAAAGAGTTCTATCGAGAGTGCTTTCAACTGGAGAGGCTCCTTATGAAGCTATTTTAATTAGAGCTCAAAGACTATTAGAAACGGGTAGGCTAGTTATAGCTAGAAACCAGTTAGAAAGAGCAGCTTCAGCCTGCCCAAGAGATCCAAAACCATTAGTGCTACTTGCTAGAAGTTATTTAAGAGCAGGAGTTGATTATAATTTAACTTGGGCAAAACAATTAGCTGAGAGTGCGTGTAAACTAAGTAATTGGGAAAATGCAGAGTGCATGTCTCTTCTTTCTAGAATTTATGAAGAAGATGCTCAACCTGAAATTGCAGAAATTTATAACGAGAAGTTAAAAAGATTATCTTCTAGTAAGGAGTTAAATCTTTCTTATCACACAAGTTCTTTAGTTAAAATGAAATCATCTAATAGCTAGTTATATAGTTGACTTAGTTTAATTTTCAGTTAAGTGGCTTCGCCTAATTTTACTAAAAATCAATCTGAGTCAACTATATCCTGTTTTCCGCTGCGCTCGGCAATATACTAGTCAAGATTTAAACGTAAAACTAAATCACGACTAGTATATAACATCTTTTAGAAGAGTGATTTTTAAGAGATAGATTTTAAGGCTGACCAGCAAGCTTTTGAAAGAGTTGGAGCAGCTTCACTCGGAGTGATTGCAGTGTAACCTTCAAGCCAGTCTCTTACAAAGCTCATTGGTATGCCAAATACAATACTCCAAAAGATTTCTGCTTTAACATTTGAAATTTTTCCTGATCGTACACCATTTTTAATCACTTTAGTAAGCTTTCTACCTAAGCTATCAAATCCAACAACTGTAGGTCTTTTAACTGAAGAATTTAAGAATTCTTCATGACGAGAAAGCCATAAGTATCTTGAAAGTAATTGATGCGATTCCGCAAAGCTTAAAAAAGAATTTACAAGCTTTGGAACAGCTATATCTACTTCTGGGTCTTTACTAATTGTTTCTGATAAAGCTTTTCTAAATTGTAAGATACCGTCTCTATAGAGCAAGCCTGCGATTTCTTCTTTATTTAAAAAGTGATGATAAATTGAACCAACACTACACTTTGATCTTTTACTAATATCTGGAACGTTTGTATTGAAATATCCTTGATGAACAAACAGTTCTAATGAAGCTTCTAGGATTCGTTCTCTTGCGCCTTTTTCTTTTGCAGGAGTTTCTTCTGTAACTTTCTCTTCCTTGGCTTCCACTGATTAATTTACCTTAGTTTATTTTGTAACTTACTCTTGCGTGCTTTTAAGTGCGTCGTTTAATTGTTTTCTAAGAATTTGACTAGCTTTAAACTTTACAACTTTTCTAGCAGCTAAAGTAATTTTTTCACCAGTTTGGGGATTTCTTCCAGGTCGTGAGTTTTTTTCTTTAACTTCAAAAACACCAAAACCAGAAATCATAACTTTTGAGTCTTTATCTAGACCTTCTTTAATAAGCTCTATCCAGTCTTCGACTATTTGAGTGGCCTTTTGCTTATCAAATGGCATGTTGTCATATATTGCATCTATTAAATCCGCTTTTGTAAGACAATCAGATAAGTTTGTGCTCATAGTTTTAGGCTCCCCTTTAGATTCCTTCGTATTCACTTAGTATTATATAACTGTATATAATAAACCGTATATTATGGTTAACTTGAAAATAAAAAATTTACAAGCTTTTCAAATATTTACATATATTTATTACAAAACTTGCTCAGTAAAAACAAGCTCAGAATACCCAGTATTATTCTAGGTATTCTGTTTGGTGCTCTGCTCTGTAAAGGCTTGAGCTTTCTCTTTAAGTCCTGCCATTAGGCTTTCCTTTTCCTCTAAACCCTTTGCTTTAGCGTATTCTCTTACTTCTTGGGTTATCTTCATAGAGCAAAACTTAGGTCCGCACATTGAGCAAAAATGAGCTAATTTAGCTCCACTAGCTGGTAGTGTTTCATCATGATAGCTCCTAGCCACATCTGGGGCTAGAGACAGATTAAACTGATCTTCCCATCTAAATTCAAACCTTGCTCTGCTAAGTGCATTATCTCTTGCCTGAGAAGCAGGGTGTCCCTTTGCTAAGTCTGCTGCGTGTGCAGCAATTTTATAAGTTATCACTCCTTTTTTTACATCTTCTTTATTTGGTAGTCCTAGATGTTCTTTTGGAGTTACATAACAAAGCATCGCACAACCGTACCAACCAATCATTGCCGCTCCAATACCAGAAGTAATATGGTCAAAACCAGGAGCGATATCAGTAGTAAGTGGCCCTAAGGTATAAAATGGAGCCTCATGGCATTCTTCTAACTGTTTATCCATGTTCTCTTTAATAAGTTGCATTGGAACATGCCCTGGTCCTTCAATCATTACTTGAACATCGTGTTTCCAAGCAATTTTTGTAAGCTCACCTAAAGTTTCAAGCTCAGCAAATTGAGCCTCATCGTTTGCATCTTGAATACAACCCGGACGAAGACCATCGCCGAGTGAAAAAGATACATCATAAGCTTTCATAATCTCACAAATTTCTTCAAAATGAGTGTAAAGAAAATTTTCTTTATGATGAGATAAGCACCACTTAGCTAATATAGAACCACCTCTAGAGACAATCCCCGTAACTCTTTTTGCGGTCATTGGAACATATCTTAAAAGCACCCCAGCATGAATTGTAAAATAATCTACTCCTTGCTCAGCTTGTTCAATTAAAGTGTCTCTATATAACTCCCAAGTTAAATCCTCTGCCTTACCATCTACTTTTTCTAAAGCCTGATAAATAGGCACAGTTCCAATAGGAACTGGAGAATTCCTTAAAATCCATTCTCTAGTCTCATGAATATTCTCCCCAGTAGAGAGATCCATAATCGTATCTGCTCCCCACCTACATGCCCAAACAGCTTTTTCTACTTCTTCAGCAATATTTGAAGTAACTGCAGAGTTTCCAATGTTTGCGTTTATTTTAACTAAGAAATTTCTACCAATAATCATTGGTTCCGCTTCAGGATGATTAATATTTGCTGGAATAATAGCTCTTCCTTCTGCAATCTCTTTCCTTACAAACTCTGCAGTAATAGGCTCTCCAATCTTCGCCCCAAAACTTTCTCCAGGGTGAGTATTCTGACTTAAATCTTTTCTTTCCTGATTCTCTCTAATCGCAATATATTCCATCTCAGGAGTAATAATTCCTTTTTTTGCATAATGTAATTGCGTTACATTTTTTCCATCAACTGCTTTTTTAGGAAGTTTCTTCCCAGGAAATTCAATATTTAAAGAATTTGTAAAATTAGAAGTATAAGAATCTAAATACTCAGTATCTTTTCTTTCTTTGATCCAAGATTCTCTAATTCTAGGTAGGCCTTGCTCGATGTCTATTTTAACGCTTGGATCTGTATAAGCGCCAGATGTATCGTATACTGTGAAACCTCCTTCAGAAGTCTTAATTTCTCTCATAGCAACTTTAAGTTTGTCATCAGAGTAAACTTTTTTAGAACCTGTAAAAGGTTCTCTTGATATTAGTGAATTATTGGGTAGGGTATTTTTCATAACAATCTTTTATCAGTATTTATCCAATTTTGTGAGCTGTTCTAATATCATAAATTATAATACAAATATAGTGTTTATA
>CAYOZL010000016.1:24332-40779 GCA_964408435.1 uncultured Bdellovibrionales bacterium
ATACTTTATACTAATTTGTAAAAAATAGTTAAGGTCTCAGTTAGTAAGGCTTGATAATCTATCCTTAACTTTTCTGACCTCTATCATCTATCTATATGAGAATATCCTGTTATTAAAATGCTTTTATCGTTTTTTTATAAACTCTTTGTATCTAAAGCCTAGAGAATTGTAATGAATTATAAATCGTAGGTTAAAATTGAAAATAAATAAAATTTTGCCCATCAGCTCCTAGTATTGTTATTGCAAGCAATAATAACAAGAATGAATATATATTAGAGAGATGCTTTTTGGTTCTCTCTTCGTATAAATCATTTAATAAAACTATAGAAAAGAAAAATATAGTCCAAATTGAACTACTAATAAAAAAACTACTGAATTTAAATTCAGACCAATTATTTAAACCTAATATAATTTTTTTTAACATAAAAAAGTTATCTGCTCTAAAAATAATCCAACCAAAAAATGTTAAAATAAACATAAAAATAATTGATAAGTATTTAGGGGATTTAAAACAGTAATTATTACTTTGGAAGAATTTAAATATTATTAATAGAGCACCATGGTATGCTCCCCATGCAACAAACATAAAGCTAGCACCATGCCACAAGCCGCCAATTAGCATGGTTAAAAATAAATTAATATAGGTTCTGGTCTTAGTAATTCTATTCCCACCTAGAGATATATAAAGATAATCTCTTAACCATTCTGAAAGAGAAATGTGCCATCTCTTCCAAAAATCTGAAGGACTAGTTGCAAAATAGGGATGATTGAAGTTTTGAGTTAATTCTATTCCTATTAGTTTTGATAAGCCTCTAGCAATCTTTGAGTAACCTGCGAAATCTCCATAGATTTGTAATGTGAAAGCTAGGGAAGCTAAAAACAACTCGGGGGCTGTGCTTGATAGGTCGTAGTAATATTTGTCTACAACTCTAGCCATATTGTCGGCTATAACAACTTTTAGAAAATAACCCCAGAGAATAAACCAGAAGCCTTCTTTGATTTGTCTTGAGTTTGGTAGTGAAAGATTTTTGAATTGGGGAAGTAATCTGCTTGCTCTTTCAATGGGGCCAGCAACTAATTGAGGGAAAAAAGAGACATATAGAGCAAATACAAAAAAGTTGTTTTCTGCTTTAATGCGCTTTCTGTATACATCTATTGTATAGCCTAAGGTTTGGAATGTGTAAAAAGAAATTCCTACTGGTAGTATAATTTTGTAAGAAACAAAATCCATCTCTATTCCAAAAAAATTTATTAATTCTTCAAAAGATTCTCTAAAAAAATTAAAATATTTGAAGAAGAATAAACTTCCAAGATTGGATATAATACTAATTCTTAAGAAGAATAAACTTCTAAATTTGGAGCTACTTTTTTCAATTGCTTTTGCACAGTTGAAATCAATAAGTGTAGACAGAAATATTAAAAATAGGAATTTCCAATTCCACCAGCCGTAGAAAAAATAACTACATATTAATATGAAAATTAGTTTGGATTTTGAGGGTATTCGAAAGTAGATTAATATAAAAAATATAAAAAATATAAAAAATAATAAAAAAGTAAGACTATTGAAAATCATATTATCAAGTAAGATTTACGGGCTTAGATTTTCGTTGATTAATTTTCCGTATCTTGGGGCTATTAGTTTAGCTCCTTTAATACTTGGGTGAATGGAATCGCTAAAAAGCTCTTTATTGTAATAATTCTTATAATTAATATAAGAGACATTTTCATATCCATCTATAAATGAGCTAAGTTTTTTTATTATAGGATTATCTTCATAGTCGTTCTCTTGAATTATCACCAAAGATTTTTTAGTATTTTTATTAAGTTCATTAAGTAAAGTAATAAATAACTTTTCTGCATTCGGATACTGCGTCATTTTGACTGTAGCCATTTGATTTTGAGGTTTTGAGACTTTCCATTCCATTGCTTTATTTAATAAATAAGGGAATAGATTCATGGTCTTAGGAAAGGTAGTTTTAAATTTAGCGCGTATTATTTTAATAAATCTATAGGGATAAAAATAGCTATAAAATAATATCTCTGAAATATCTTCTTTCCTTAAAGTGCTTTGAATAGAATTTTCTCTTAATAAGTTAATAAAAGATGGTAGGCCTAAGGCTTTATAAGAATCTGTTCTGTAAATCGGCCAGTTGTAACCAAATGATACTGGGCTAATATGCACTATGGTTAAATCTGGATTAAATTTTGAAATATGTCTTACTGAAAAAATTAAATCTGCTACTGAAGTCCCTGTCTGAGAAAAATTTCCGATATTAAATCTTTTGCAGGTTGCTTTGTCTTTGCAATAGTCTTCTATTTCTTTAACTAAAGTAGTTGCTTGAAATACAGAGTTGCCTAGGAGTACTACTCTTTTACTTTGAAATTCTTTTTTTGGCTTCATGCCAAAACTTAAAAGATTGTATGAGCCATGAAATAATATTTTTTCTTTAGGAAGCAAAAATATAGTTGATTTTAGACAAAAAATAAGATTAAGAAAAACAAAGAACAGTAAAAAAAATTTAATTTTTAAGGTCATACAATATTAGGGTATTTATAAGTATTACTAATATCCTAAAGCTAGGAAAATTAAAAGAAAAGTTAGAGTTCTCGTGTGGATATCCTTTAAGGTATATAAGACCTTATCAAATTTTCATGTTATCTATCACAGGGCTATTCTATTAAGTTGTTCACCCTTTAATGATTCACATATTGAAGTAGTGCGGTTGCATTAATTTTATTTTTTATCCAATACCGCTATCATTCTAGTGGAAAAAAATATTGGTGCAATATCTAGTAAGGTGTCTATTCTTTTCATAAATGGATATAAGTTATCTGGGTATAGTTGTTTTTTACTAAACCCGCCTGAGGTAACATAGGAAAATTTAGAGAATCTTTTAATATTATTTATTTTCCAAGAGTTGAAAATTTCTGGTTCCTCTTTCATCTGAAAAAGTCTGAAAGCATTACCTTGGGCGGCGTAGTATTGGTCTTGGTTGTAATCCCAGTTATTTGGAGCATCTAAAACTATTTCTTTAAAAAGACCAAGTGGTTCATGATGAAAAACACCATAAACTAATAGACTTAGTATGCTTAATGATGGCTCAAAAATTATCACTCTTCCATTGCTCTCTAAAACTCTATGTAGTTCTTTCAGTGCAGTATTCGGATGTCTTAAATGATGAAAGACATCAATTAAGATAACATTTTTAATACTGTTTGATTTAAGATTGAGTGAGTATATGTTCTCTTTTTTTTCAACGTAGTTGCTATTGAAGATATCGGTAGTTAGGCAATCAGGAATGACAGTTTTAATTTTTCCTATTCCAGAACCTATTTCTAGTGTTTGACCTTTCTTTGCTGGGATAAGTTTCTTAGAAACTAGTTTGTAGAAATCCTTATATACTTCTCTTATCAGAGGCTTTTTATTCCATGAGTCATTGTTTTTATTGATTTCAATTAAATGTTGTTCTAAGTCCACTTGAAATTTATTTGTATAGTTTGATGTGTTTAAGCCCTAATAGTGTCATTTTAAAAAGCATTGCTCCGTGAGTAAACCTACTAATGTTAGTTGAGCCATAGACTCTATCTTTGTAGTGTATTGGTATATCAATAATTCCTAAACCTAAGATACTGGCAGGAAACAGTAAATCAAAGTCACCAAAGGGATCTTTATCTCCAAAGTCTTCTCTCCATTTAACAAATCTTTGATAGTCTTCTGCTGAGAATAATTTAGTTCCACAGAGAGAATCTCCAATTTTAACATCCAAAACATAGCTTAAGGATTTTGCAAAAAATATATTGCCTAGCCAGTTTAAAAATTTCATGGCTTGACCTTCATATGGATAGACTAATCTATTCCCATTTATAAAGTCCCCATGACCTTTGCACCAAGCATCATAAAAACGAATTAATAGTTCAGGTTCTACACTTAAGTCAGCGTCTAGAATGACGTAGAGGTTATTTTTTGCTTTTTTAAATCCCAGTCTTACAGCATCAGCTTTGCCTTTGCCTTCTTGCTTGTAACAACTAATGTTTTTAGAATCTTTATATTTTTTAGTTATCCTTTGTATCTCTTCCCAGGTTCCATCAGTTGAATGTCCCTCTACAAATATAATCTCGTTATTTATCTTTAAATAATCTAATCTATTAACTAAGTTCTCTAAATTGCCTTTTTCATTCCTTGCTGGCACCAAAATAGATAAGCTAGGTTTCTTAACTTCTTTTTTAATAGGTCGTAAGAAAACTATCCATGTAATCCCGAGGCTTTTCATTATCGGTAGAGATAAAAAAATGTTGTTTAAGATATCTCCAAGCCCAAACAATTTAAAAGGAATAAAGCCTATAGCTCTTACTCTCACTACTTCAAATCCTGAAATCCTTGAAATATTTATAAGATCTGTTTTGGATACAAAAGTACTTGGCGGGCCCGAAGAGATAAATCCGTATCTACTGGCTAAATTATATAGAAATCGATAGTAGGGATTGTAAATAATTAAAAAAATTCTATCAGTTCGGTTTAAGCTCTTCCAGAGAGATTGCAGCGTTCCTTGAATATCTTTATCGTAATTTAAATTACCATTTAATAATAAAGCATTGTAGCCGTCATCATTCTTCTCGAATTTGTCTACTGGGAAAGCTTCTAAATTCTCCAGTAGGTTTGAATTTTCTTCTTTTTCTTTTTTTAAGTAATAAACTTTATTAAAAAATTTAAAAACATAGTTTAATTCTTTAGTAATTATAGAATTTATGTAGTTGCTAGAACTTTGAAAAATAAAGTTAAAAAAATTCATATGCTTGCCTATAAACTTAATATTAAAAAAATACTACCTTGTTCAATTTAACTGTTTATAATAGCATTATATTCCTGTTAAATAAGCATACTATGAAAAAAAGTTAGACGAAAGAGTTAGTTAGTGGATGAGATAATTTACAAGCTTATCTTGTTATATTAATAAAAATTTAGTTTCAAAGTAATATGAGCAATTCTATTAAATTTTTATTGATATTTTGTTTTACTTCACTAGTTTTACTTTACGATCTTTTTTTAAACTTTCAAGATAGTTTTATGCTCATAGGTGGCCTTCACCCATATAGCGATGCTAGGGGATTTTGGGAGTCCTCTCTATTATTTTTCGATATTAATAAAGTTACTGCATGGGGTGGAAGGCGACCATTCGTATCTTTGTATTTTGCATCTTTAATAAGTTATTTTGGCGAAAATTTAAGAGCAGTTCAGTTTTTAAACATTTTATTTTGTAGTTTTGCAATTAGCTCAATTACAGTAATTGGATACCGATATGCTTCGTATCTAGGTTCTGCCTTGATTTATGCAGTTGCTATGATTTTTTTTAAAAAATGCATTCAAGCTTTAATTGTCTCTGAGTGTTTTGGCTTTTTTTTAGGAAGTTTTTCAGTTGTGCTTTTCATAAAGTCGTTACAAACACTAAAAAGAAGTTATATAATCTCGAGTCTTTTGACCTTGTCTTTTGCGTTAGCTGTTAGACCTGGTCCATTATTAATTCTTCCAGTTTTAGTTATGTTTTATGCTGAAATTGAAAGAAAAAGTTTAAAGCAGTTTGCTAAGAATGTATTATTATATTCGCTGGTAGTTTGTCTGCCTTTTATATTAAGCTCTATATCTACTAAGACTTTATCTAATACTAAGCAATTCCCTTTTGCAAACTTGACTCATACACTTTATGGATTGGCTAAAGGTGGAGTTGGTTGGGGCTCAGCTTATGAGGACCATCCTGAGTTTAAGAAAAATAATGTTCCTGAACCTATAATCGCTAAAATCTTATTTGAAAAGTCACTTAACCTTGTAAAAAATAATCCACTAAATCTAATTAAAGGTGTGGGAGTTACTTATATACAAACGATAAGATATGGTGGTGTGTTTTACTTGAAAGATAATCTTTTATTTTTGAATCAATTAATTCCAATATCTTTATTGTTTTCTGCTTTTTTATGTCTTTTTGATAATAGAAGTATTTATCAAAAATTTCTATCATCGTGTAGCATTGGAATTTTATTATCTCTTCCTGCTAGTACTGACGGAGGGATAAGGGTAATGGCTTCTATCGTTCCTATCTTATCTCTGATTTTGATTGAGCCTTTTGTCTTGTTTCTGCCTAGTAGAGAGAATGTTATTCCAAAATCATCTATTAAGATTATTTATTTAAATATTTTACTGCTATTTATCCTTTTTTTAGGTGCTAGTTTCTCTTTTTTTAAACAAAAAAAAGATATTAGCAGATATAATTGTGAAACTAACGAAGTATTAGTTAAGGTAAACTACGGCTCTCAGAGTATTATTAGCGATAAATCTAAGGTGAATGGCTACACTGTTTCTAAGAGCAATTGGAGTAACTCTATTGTGCAAGATAAATGGGGGAAAGGCATTCCTAGTATGCTTGCAGCTATACCAAAAAATTCAAGAGTATTTAGTAGTTATGACTATATTAATAAAAATCTTATTTGGCTTATTAGCAGTAAAGATTTTAAGCCTACTGAAGACAATTTTTCATGTGTTAAATGTAGTAAAAAAGGTGATAGATTTTGTTTTGTTGAATAAGCTTAATTTTTATCTTTCTTGCTTTAGAGTGAATACTTTTAATAAATTATAAATTTTTTTTGTTTCAATTCGTAATAAAATTTAAGGAGTATAAATAGAATTCTTGAAATGTATAAGATAATTGTTTTAACCTTAATTTCTGTTTTGTTATGTCTTGTATTTTTGCATGAAAAGAAAAGCGAGCTTTCAAAGTCTTATAAAAAAGACACAATCAATTTTAGCAAATTAAACTTAATCGAAAGTAATTCTATTCTAGAGAAAAAGAAGAATTTATTATACGAAATTATTTGGGGTCAAGCATCTTTGCCCGATAGAATTAAGCCAGCAAAAGTTATTGAAAATACAAACTACGACTTAAGAGGATTCGCATCAAAAAATTTGAAGAGTGTCGATAAGTATTTTGTAAAGATGGAATATGGAATAGAGTCAGTAGTCTTTTATTTTAATCCTATAAATACTAATGATAGATTAATTATTTATCATCAAGGCCATAGTGGCGGAGTAGATTTAGGTCATGATACGATTAGTTTTTTTATTAATAAAGGCTTTTCTGTTTTGGGACTTGCAATGCCTTTTTCGGGAGAGAATTCTCAACCAGTATTGAGTATACCAAATATAGGAAAAGTAAATTTAAATAATCATGAAGTCCTTAAATTTGTTTCCCCCCAAGAAGGGTCACAATTAAAGTTCTTCATTTCTCCTGTCCTTGCGAGTTTAAATTATTTACTAGAGAAAAAGAAATTTAAAGATGTTTCAATGATTGGTCTTTCAGGAGGGGGGTGGGCTACTACATTATATTCTGCGCTTGATCATAGAATAAAGTATAGCTTTCCAGTTGCAGGAAGTTTTCCAATTCTTTTAAGGATGAATAGTGCCGCTGATTGGGGAGATCTTGAGCAAACAATGCCAGAGCTATACTTAAAAGTTAACTATATACAGTTATATTTTCTAGGAAGCTTTGGCAAAGGTAGAAAGCAAACACAAATTCTAAATTACGAAGATCCTTGCTGCTTCGCAGGCAAAAGATATGTAAATTACGAAGACACAGTAAATAATTCATTCCTTAAGAAAAGTGGTGGAGAGTTTAAGGTGGTAATTGATAAAACACATAAGGAGCATCTGATTTCTGATTTTGCTCGACAAGAAATATTAAAAACTCTTATAGCAAATTAAGCTTGCTAATTATAGGAGGTTAGCATGGTTCGTGTAAGTTTTTTAGAGTATGCTTTTACTAATCGAGTATTATTTTATTACTCTAAATTTGAAATGAACCTGAGCCAAGGTTTAGTTTTTTAATTTATTCATCGTCTTAGTATGCTACTTTGATTAATAGTAAAAGAGAAATGTTAGCTTAATAAGTAATTATTTTTTGATAAACATAGCTCCATGTCTTTTGTTTTCGTATATTTCGCTTTTATCTATGGACCTTTTAGAAAAAAAATCATTTATTGCTCTATTGCAACCTTTCCAGGCATTAAAGTCATCAAAAATAATGATACCTCCTATGCTAACCTTATCGTAGAATTTTTCTAATACAATTATTACTGAGTCGTACCAATCTGAATCAATGTGCAGTAATGCAATTTCTTTAATGTCGTCAGTATTTTTTAGGCTTTCTGAGAAAAACCCTTTTTTAAATTTAACTTTTGATGTGTCTAGATCTAATTTTTGAAAAGCTTCTTTTACTTTGTTAATGCTTCCTTTATTCCATCCTTTAAAGTAGTTATTTCTTTCATATTTTTTGTCGTTCTTATTTGGCGGAGGCAGGCCTTCAAAAGAATCGAAAAGCCACATGTTTCTATGAGCTTTAGAGTTATTTTGATCTGTGATGGCCATGAGTGCAGCAGAGCCACCATTCCAAACACCACATTCAACAATGTCTCCAACAATATTTTTTGAGTTAATAGAGTCTATGGATTGTTTAAGCTTAATCAAATTTTCATTTGATACCATGGTAAACTTAGGTTTTAGTTTTAATATTATTATTGCTATCTTTAGATTGTCTATACTTGGCTTGGTTATTAGTAAGATAAATATATCAAATAATGTGCGAATAAATACTAAGGTTTTTCCAATCTTAAAATCAGGCGATATTATTTTTGCTGGGATCATATAATTAGACTGTATGAGATTATATTCTTTTGCATCTGATTGTAAGTTTATACTGATAAATAATAATTGTAAATGAATACAGTGAGTTTATGTGGTTCTATTTTTTTAATTCACTAAAGCTCATTTTTTAGAATGAAAATTAATGTAGATTGGATAAGTTCTGCATTCGAATACATAGAGAGCTCTTTTCTAATTTCATCTGTTAAGAATTCTTCTCCTTCTTTAATGTAGCAGTAGTAGTTTTCTAACTTAAAGTATCTTTTGAATAGTTCTATGTAGTCTATCTTTCGAAGTTTATTTAGGGGGACATGAATTGGAACTTTATTTTTCCTTAAATGATCCCATGGTTCAAAGTCTTTAGGAATTTTTTTCACTGGTCCTAAATAAAACTGTAAATTATGCCCACCAGTAATAGAAGTAAAAGAGTGAAGTGATATCCAGGCTATGCCATTTGGCTTTAAAACTCTTTTGCATTCTTTAATCACTTTTTCGGGATTGAGAAAATGCTCAAAAGCAGCAACGCTTGTAATTAAATCAAATGAATTATCCTCATAAGGGAGAGTTTCTACATTTGAATAAATAATATTTTTGTCGTGTGCAAACTTGCCTTTTTTAATGAACAGTTGCATTTTAAATATAAGTCTAATTAAAGAATATAAAGAGTTGGTTAAGTTAAGTTCTTTTTTATTACAAATATCGACCCCGTGTAACTCATGACCTTGAGTTTTTAATATGTATGATTGAGGTCTTAAATTGCCATTTGCTAAATCTAAACATTTCATTTTTTCAGGCAGACTGAAGCTTTTTATATCTTCACTCCTTTTTTTAGCTTGATTTAATTCGAAATTAATTCTTCTAAAATTAATTATTTGCCATCCAAATATAATGTAGTCTTTAATCGATCGTATTGGCATTGTCCCACCAGTAAGCAAGTATAATTAGCGCCCATAGTCTCTTGCCATGGTTTATATGTCCAGTCTTATGTTCTTTAAAAAGTTTTTCTATGTATTCAGTTTTAAAATTTTTTCTTATTAATGTTGAATCTAAAACTATGTCTTTTGAATGAGTGTGTATGTTTTCTTTAATCCAATTAGAGATAGGTAAATTAAAGCCGTTTTTTAAAATAGAATTGTTATAGTTTGGTATATATTCATTTAATGTCTTTTTTAGAAGATACTTTGTATTTAAGTTTTTAATTTTATACCTTGTTGGTAGTTTTGAGCTGAATTCAAGCCATTCATTATCTAAAAAAGGCGCTCTAGACTCTAGGGAGTGAGCCATGGTCATTCGGTCAGATTTAACTAACAAGTTTCCACTTAAGTAAGTTTTTTGATCGGTAAAAAGTGTCTTGTCTAGGTGTTCTTTTGCAGAACATAATGAAAATACTTCTTCTACAAACTTAAGACTGGAATAGTTGTTATTTTCTAGTAATTTTTCTTTATGTGAGTCTGAGAAGTATGAAGACCAGGAAAGCATAGAGCAAGAATTAGGAGTTTGGTAGAACTGGGCGAGTCTTCTAAGTAGTAAGCTAGGGTTTTTGTCTTCTGGTATGTTGGAGCTTTCTGGAAAAAGATTAGCTAGAGTTTCGTTTAAATTTACCGCTATTTTTCGTGGAAGTTTCCTGTACCAAGAAAAAAGCTTGTCTAGTGAGTACCTTGTATAGCCTGCGCAAGTTTCATCTGCGCCGTCTCCAGTTAATACAACTTTTAAATGCTTCGATGCATTATTTGCTAAATAAAAAAGTGCAAGTGAGGCAGGGTCTGCGTTGGGTTCACCAAATGCATTTACTACGTCATTGATGCTTTCTAACAAGTTTTTTTCAGTAAAATAGAATTCATGATGATTGGTTCCGAAAAGATTGGAAATTTGTTTTGCTTTTTTTAGTTCAGAATATTTTTTATCCTTAAACCCAATAGAGAAAGTATCGAGATTGTTTTTATATTTACTTGCTATTGCAGTAATTAAGCTAGAATCGATACCACCACTTAGAAAAATACCTACTGGAACATCTGAAACTAGAGACCTTTTAACAGATTGCTCTAATATTTCTTTTGATTTTATTATAAGCTCATTCTCATCTAGACCTAGTTTGGGTTCGAATTCAGCTTCCCACCATGACTCTGTTTTAGGAGAGCTGTTTGTTGTTGTGACTATTTTATGCCCAGACTCAAGCTTATTTATATTTTCATAGATACTAAGAGGTTCTGGAATATATTGTAATGAGAGATAATGATTAATTGCTTCATTGTTAACTTCCTTGCTAAGCCATTTTAATGAATTTATATCTGATGACCAAAATAAACCTTTATCTGAGTAGTGCCAAAAAAGTGGTTTTTGCCCCATGCGGTCTCTTGCGAGTATCAATTTCTTTTCTTTGATATCCCAAAGAGCTAAAGCAAACATCCCGTTTAATTTGTTTAAGAAGTTTTTAGACCATTTTTTATATGCCTCTAGTATTACTTCAGTATCGCTATTTGTTTTAAATGTATGTTCATTTAGTTCTTTTTTTAGCTCTTTATAGTTATAGATTTCACCATTAAAGCTTATGATTAAAGACTTAGTTGTGTCTGTCATAGGTTGTTTGCCGGATTCTATATCAATTATAGAAAGACGCTTATGGCCCATAGAGATATATTGATCCTGATAATAACCTTCGTCATCAGGCCCTCGAGAAGAGAGTTGATGGTTCATTTGTTCTAATCTTTCACGTTCAAGTTTGTGTGAATTGTTAACGTTGAAATGTCCACATATTCCGCACATTATTTTTTAATTTTTGTAAAAATATCTTGATATTCTTTTGCAACTTTTCCCCATGAAAAGTTAAGAGAGTAGTCTCTAGAAGAGTTACCCATTTTTTCAGCTTTTTTACGATTATTATTTAAGAAACTTATTTTTTCTGTAATTTCTTCATTGTTGTTTTTATCGACTAAAAAACCATTTTCAGTATTATATAAATCGTTCATTCCACTGTTTTTTGAAAGTATTAGTGGCAGGCCAGCCGCCATTGCCTCTAGTCCAGCAGCAGTCATGCCCTCATTATCAGAGACTAAAATAAATGCGTGTGCGTTGTTGTAGTGTTTAAATATTTTTTCTCTCTTTACATAACCATGAAAGATAACTCTTTGCTCTAACCCAAGTGTAGAAACTAAATCTTTATAGTCTTGTAATTCATCTCCGGTGCCTACTAAATGAAGAATAACACTTTTATCAACTTTTGTTAGTGATTTGATTATCCTATCTTGGCCTTTTCTTTTAATAAGCCTCGCAATACAAAGTAAATTAAAAGTTTTAGAGTTATAATCTTTTTTAGCAGGTTTAAATTTATTAGCATTTACTGCATTTGGTATTACTATTATGTTTTCTAGTTTTTTTGTCTTTTTTATTAAGTCTTTTTCATGCTCACATTTAACAATAACAGCGGATGCATTTGACCAGACTAGTCTTAAAATAGGCTTAAGTAGTGGGTAGATGCTGTTGTATCTATTTTCAAAACCTGGGATGTCAGGGCCACTTACTCTAATTATGTAAGGTATGTTTTTTATTTTTTTTAATACCAATGCCATTGCCCCTGCTGGAACTCCACACCATGCCATGCATAAACTATAATCATTATTTCTAAGTAGTCTGTATGCTTTAATTAAGCCTTTTATGGAATATTTAATTAATTCAACATTCGATGAGTGATGAATGTTTTTATTGTTAACAGGAACTTTGTAAATATTTATCTTTTCTGAAAATTTTTCTTCTTCTTCTTTATTGCCTAATGCAGAAGTGACTAAGTCAATTTCATAGTCTTTTATATTATCTAGTAGTTCAAGGTTGATACTTGCAGTTCCTCCACCAAGCGGAGGGAACTCATTATTAAGCATTAGTACTTTCATTCTTCCTAATTTCTTTAACTAAATATAGTGGCCTGCTTTTTACTTCTTCAAAGACTCTTCCAAGATACTCCCCTAGTATCCCTATAGTAAAAAGCTGAACTCCTGAGAAAAATGAAAGCATAACAATGATAGTTGCAAAGCCTGGTGGATTCAAACCAATAGTTACTCTTTTAATCGTATAAAAAACAGCTAGTAAAATTGATAGTATTGAAATAATGAATCCGAGCGCACTTATAAGTCTTAGTGGGATAAAGCTAAAAGTAAAAATTCCATCAAAAGCTAATTTAAATAATCTTTTAATTGTAAATTTACTTTTTCCAGCATCTCTTTCATTTCTTTCAACTTCTATTCCAACCTGTTTAAATCCTATCCAACTTCTTAGCCCTCTAATAAATCGAGTCCGTTCAGGCATTTTAACTAAAATATCAACTACTTTTCTATCTAAAAGACAGAAATCACCAGACTCTTCAGGAATATTTATATCTGATAAAATTTTTAATGCCTTGTAGAAATTTCTATACAAAAATCTTTTAAAGAAAGACTCTTTTCTCTTAGTTCGAATAGAGTAAACTACATCATTTCCTTTTTCCCATAGCTCTATGAAATTTATAATCGCGCTTGGTTCATCTTGTAAATCAGAATCCATCATAATAACAGCATCCCCAGTAGAATGCTTTAAGCCTGCGCTTAATGCTAGTTGGTGCCCAAAATTTCTTGATAGATGGATTGTAGTTGTATGCTTATGGTTTTCAGTAATTGAGTTTAAACATTCTTCAGTGCTTTGTTGGCTCCCGTCATTAATGAAAATAATTTCATAATTAAAATTTAGTTTAGAAAAGCTGTTTATGATTTTTTTTGTAAAGCTTTGCAGTGTGTCAGGCTCTTCGTTGTAAACAGGAGAAATTATTGAAATCAATTTTTTTTTCATATCTTAATTTGATTCTAAAATAGAATAAGATTTTTTCCAAATAAATATAATTGATTATTGAGATAATGTGTAATTTAGGGATGTCAGAGATTAGTGAGTAGTTATAAATGTGGTTTAAAGCATTAAGTTTTTATATTGTTTTCTTTTCTCAAAACAAATATATGGCAAGAACTACCAAAGTATTTGCTAAGTTTCTTTCTTTTTCGCATAGAAAGTTTCTCACCTAAAATCATATATCCCGAGTAAAAAAGTTCGTTAGTTGAATAGTCTTCTATTTTCCATTTATGTGACTTGAGAAGTTTAGTCCAACTTTTTTTGCTGAAATAGTGCAATTCAGAGATAGAGCACACTCCGGTCTCTCCATGAAGTGGAGCCAGTATAATATTTTTTATTAGTGTGAAAATTGAAATATTTTTAATAAAATTTAGAGCATATTTTTCTTGATCGTTTTGCTCATCTCCTGATTTTAAGATTTTTTTAAAAAAGATTGAAAAAAATGTTTTAAGCATAAAAGGGTAGTGATTAACTATAGTTAAAAAACGCCATTGTGAAGTAGGTACTAGGTGTATAGCTAAACTATTTATCTTTAATACTCTATGAATCTCTTTTTGTACTTTATTTTGATTTTTTATGTGCTCTATTACGTTTGAGCTAAAAACAACATCAAATGTATTATCCTTGAAAGGAATATTTTCTCCATCATACTCCAGTATCGGCCACATTCTTTGATCTTTGTACATACTATCGCTAATCTCTATTGACTCTACATTAAAACCTTTTTCTGAAAGTTTTTTAGCTTGCCATCCTGCTCCTCCTCCTATTTCTAGTATTTTTGCCTTTGAGATATTATTTTTTTTAAGATGTTTGTTGATTTTGTTAACAGCTAATTCTAATTCAATAATACGTAGTAATTCTAGATGGGACATTTTAATCAAGGGCATCGTATTTTTTGGTCAAATATTACTTTAGCATAAATATTGTACAATATTAAAATGATTTGCAGCAGTACTCTCCATATCGAGTCGATTCTTTTCTAATTTCTTTAGGAATAAAATCGCATCTAGCAATAAAGCCATTAAAAATACCTAATTCTCTAATCTTGTTTAAGTTCGGCTTTTCTTCTCTAAGGCTTTCCCATGCATATCGGTTTAAAACAGGTTCTTTACTTTTTTTAAGTGCAAAATAAGTAGATTCGTCTACAAGCAATCTTTGTTTTATATCAAGGTCACATTGTTTAGCTGTTTTGATAATTTTTTTGTTTTCTTCTGTCCCTACTAGAGAGGAGCTAAAAGCATAGCCGGCAATTTTTGGTATCATCGATCTCCATGAAGAATGTATTGTTAGTATCTTAGGGTTAGTTAGGCAAAATAAGCATAGGAGTAGAAAAAGTGAATTATTAATGAATAGCGAGATTTGAAAAAATTTAATTTTACTAGAATTAAGAATTAGTAGGGTGGATAAATAAAATACATGAAAAACATAAGCGTTGTTATAGAAAAAATGCATATTTTGGGTAATGAAGTACCCCAATATACTTACTGTGAGTAGGTGTGAGAGAGTTTTATTTGAATTATGATTGTTTTTTAAAAATATACTTTTAAAAATTTTTGAAAATGAAAGATAAAAAAGAAGAAAAAGCACTAACAAGTGAGCAATTTTAAATATTGAAATGTCAACATTTAGGTATTTATATATTCCAGACCAGTCATGATTTAATAAGTTTGCACAAAATCCTGAGATATTAACGATCAGATTTAATAAAGCATTTTTAGCAAAGTCAATAGGAGAATTTAATATATCTGAAATTGATGATAATTGGTTTGCAGAGCGCGCAAGAGTATGCATTTTTTCATTTTTTGAACAATTTAAAATAGCTTTGTTGAAATAGTAGATATCGTAAGATGCTTTAAAAGAAGCTAGAAAAAATAAAGTTTTCGTAACCTTGTAAGTATATGTTTTGCAGGCCATATAGTAATATAATGGCATTAAAAAAATTGTTTTAGGATGTATTAAAATTAACCAAAAAGGTCCTGTAAGACATGCTATCTTTGAAATTTTTGATTTTTTTATAAAGAATAATATTGAAGACGTAAGCAGCAGTGCAATTGTTGGTGCTTGTCGATTCATGGTTAGGAGAAGAGGAAATAATCCAGTTAAAGGGAGTGTGAGCAGGGACACTCTTTGTGATAAAGAGCTATCCTTATTAAGACATTTCATTAAGCTGTTAATAAGAAGTAGCCAAATTAAGAATTGTAGTATCCCAAATACTTTCAACTTTAGGGCAGAATCTATCCAGTGAAATATAGCTGAATTGATAATGTATCCTGGAATTAAAGTTAAGGGTATGTTTGCTGCTGGTGCTCCAGGCTGGCAGTCTGGTATTATTGCTATCCTAAATGGCCCATCGTGAAAAAATCTAGTATTTGCTATTAGATTGCAAATTTCATCTGTATAAATAGGGAACTGAATACAAATTAATATTTGGGTGAAAAGTATTACTGCAAATGTAGCAATACTTAAAAATTTAAAAGAATATGATGATGGTATATTTTTACTCAATAAAAGAGCCTAGGTAAAAAAATATTGATTTACAGGTCTTTGTGACTTCCATCACAAAGCGGTGCATTCTTAGTATGCTTGCATGTGCATAAAGCTATTTTTCTTTTTTCAGCAATTTCAATTTTTTTCGGAGAAAAACTAGTTCCTTTATGACTCCCATCGCAATATGGTTGTTTGCTGGATCTTCCGCATGAGCACCAGTAATATGTTCCTGGCTCGATATCTAGTATTACGGGTTTAGTGTCTGCTACTATCGGTTTATCATTTGTATCTTCTGACATTTCTACTCCAATAAAATTGATGCTATATAGTCTTACATATCGATATGTCACGCAAACAAAATGTAAAAGATTGGATAAATGATAGGAAATGGATAAATCCATATTGGAAAAA
>CAYOZL010000017.1:0-40227 GCA_964408435.1 uncultured Bdellovibrionales bacterium
TTTTTAATGATTTCGTACAACTACATTTTTGCTTATGCGAAACTCAGGTTATAAGAAAGACTAGTTGCATCTGCGCTTCTTCCGCAGAATAAGGAATGTTTTGGTTATCTTTTTTTTCTGTTTTAACCCAAATTGGCAAATACCACTTCTTCCAGTAAATTTTACCGGATTTAGGTACCGTCTCCATTGCAACCATCTGAACTCTTGATTCTGGTTGCACGTAAAGCATATGTCCAGCATATGACCTCGGGCCAAACTTTGAGGCGGTGAAATGTTCTTTCAGGTAGAGCTTTACTGCTTCGTTTTGCAAAGCAGAAATATTCGCAGTAATGATTATCTTACTCGAAGCTAGGGAGAAAAATCCTTTAATCTGCCGCCAAGCAGAAAAAAGTAAACCACATACTACTGCTCCACCAGCAAACAATCCTGTATTACTACCAATATTCATGACAACTTTCTTTTTGGAGGTAACGAGTAACAAAACCTGTATAAAAACAGACAATAAAAAACTAATTGTCTGTGTAGAATTATTTTCTATATTTGAATGATAGAGAAACGAGAACTAAACAATACTAATTTAACGAGCAATAAGCAAGATGCGTATTTTGAAAAGTATTTTATTTAGATATTACCAATCAATTGGAAAATAATCCTTTAAAAACTTTCCACACCAATGCTTGCCAGTATTTATCCCATCAAAGAATGGGTCACATACTCTCGCTGCCCCATCAACGATATCTAATGGAGGCTGAAAATCATGAACATCTTCTTTTTTCTTAGCAAGCGTTACTGGGTCTTCATCAGTAACCCAGCCAGTATCAACAGCGTTCATAAAGATACCATCTTTAGACAACTCTCCAGAAGAAGTATGAGTAAGCATATTCAAAGCAGCTTTTGCCATATTAGTATGTGGGTGTCTTGCTTCTTTTTTAAATCTATAAAACTTACCTTCCATAGCAGTAACATTCACAATATGTTTCATGCCTGTGTAGTCTTTCTTCATTAATGGAATCAATTTTGAGCATAAAACAAAAGGAGCTACAGAATTTACCAACTGCACTTCAAGCATTTCAGGAGTTGGAACTTCATCAACTTCATACCGCCAACTATTAGTTTCTCTTAAATCTACTTGTTGTAAATCTGCATCTAGTTTTCCTGCAGGAAAAACTTCCTCAACACTTAACGAGTTATCAATAGAGTAAGGAATTTGTGAAAGCTCCGCCGAAGCAGTAATTCCAATTCCAGGACTTTGACCATGCCAAGAAACTGGCAAAGATGCACCGTCTACACTTTTAGAAATAGAGTTACTAACAGCACTTAAAGAAGAAATACAACTTTGATGAAAATCAAGAAGCTTTTTAACATCCTTAGACAAGCTACTAAACGCCTGAGTTTCCAACTCCATCATATGAGCATAAAAACCAGGCGGTCTTCTAACAGTTTGAGCAGCGTTGTTAATTAATAAATCCAAACGATTCTGACTTTCATTTACATAACGAGTAAAAATTTCCACACTTGGCGTATGCCTTAAATCAAGGCCATAAATATGCAAGCGTGAAGACCAATCAGAGAAATCTTTTTCTTTTGAATACCTAAGAGCAGAATCTTTTGGGAAACGAGTTGTAGCAATTACCGTAGCTCCAGCTCTTAATATCATAAGCGTTACGTGATAACCAATTTTAAGCCTAGAACCTGTAATAACCGCAACCTGCCCTTCAAGACTAGCTGTTTGATAACGTTTCTTGTAATTAAACTCTGCGCATTCCTGACACATCGAATCATAGAAATGATGCAAGACATCAAACTTTTTTCTACAGACATAACAGTCTTGTAATTTAGAACTTTTTATTGACCCAGATATCGAGCCTGATGTTGAATGGTCTAAAAGCTTAACTTCATCAGGAGCTTTAAAAACAGAATCCTCTCTTGCTCGCCTAATACCAGTCTTTGCCCTAGCCGCTCTTGCTACTTGATTGATCTCTTTTTTCTTAGCTCGAACTTTTAGTTTATTTCGGTGCTTCAGCTCATACCTTGAAGGCCTAGAAAGCTGCCCAGCTGCTTTAATTAAATCTATCCTAGTAGCTTCAGGAAGCTTATTTAAAGCTTCAGGATTAGCAGTTAAATCTTTTATTAAATTAATGCACTCTTCTATTTTCACAGAGAATACTTATCATATAATAAATTTAAATTATATATTTTGTATTTGAGTCTATTTTTATAATTCAGCTAGAAAAAAATTAGTCACTATTTTGACACTTTCTAAATATTGAGAGTTGTTAGTAAAGAAACTGTTATGCCCTCCGTGTTCATAGTATTTAGATTGAATATTTTTATTCAAAATTTTTAGAGTTTCTTCAAATTCTTGTACTATTTTTATATCTGTATTCTCAGATCCTCCGCCTTCTAGATTATCTAATAAACCGTGTAAAATTAAAATTGGGGTATTAAACTTTTCACTATTATTAATAAATTCTCTTGTATAGCCTGAGGAATTAACTGCTACTGCCTTAACTCTCTTAGAATTGAGTAAATAATTAATAGCTCCTCGCCCCCCTCTAGAGTGTCCAAATATTCCTACTTTACTGCTATCAACTTTTTCATGCTCACTTACGCACTGAATTATAGAATCAATTATTTTTACCCCTTCAGGACTTGAAGGGTCTGGAATCTCAGGACCAATACTAGTCTTAATAGGACTAACAAAACGAACTCCCGCACCAACGCTTCCTTGAAACCAAGCTACCGCTACAGCTAATATTCCTTCTTTAGCAAAATCTAATGCTAATTGAACATATTCTTTTGCAAAACCGTGACTACCATGAAGAATTATTACTGTCGGGAAAACACCCGTACCTTTAGGGACAGCAAAAGCACAGAGCATTTGTTCTGTATCCTTACTATTGCTTGGTACTAACTTGAACCATGAAACTGGTAAATTTTTTGCTTCATTTGGAATTTTTGAATCTACTAAGGTACTCATATTTTTAAATAATAAAACATAAAGAAAGGCCAATCGCGAATGCAATTGGCGATTAACCTCCTATTTTCGTTGCTGTTATTTAAACATATTTTGTATTTCGCCAGTATTTCGTTCCGGTTCGATTTGTTCGTCTACCAGATTGGGCACGAGAGTTTCGAAGGTCTTTTCGAAACTCTCGTTTTGAAGATGAAGGCCAAGTACGAGGAAGAGGACTGCTATCTTCAAATTCCATATCAGACAAGTTATCGTAGCGGGGGCGGAAATATGAATCACTCCAGTTAACAAGCTTTTCGACTGGAACACCAAGCTCTTTTGCTCGCTTAGCCAAAACTCCTGCTTCTTCAACTGTTGATTCCTTGGAAAGAAACCACCAATTACACTCTGGATCAGAGAAATTCACACCAAGAGCTTCAGCAATTCGAATGCCTTTGGCCCACTGAGCAGCACTCGTTTCTGTCCAAACTGGTTCTAGTTGATCAGGATACAGAGCAAGATCTTCCTCTGTCCAAGCCGATTCCGGCTCATCAGGATACGTATCATCAAGTCCTTTCAAAGCCCAAGCGATGTCTTCTTCAACCCAGTCGAACGGATCGCTGCCTGTTGCAACTTCTCCATTTTGCTCTTTAGTAAACCTGGAGTACTGAGACTGCCAAGCAAGAATTTCTTCTATAGTTGTAGGTTGAGGTTTCCTCTGTGCATTTGCTGAGTTATTTCTCATTTAGAATATCCATAAACAGTTACGTAAATTTCAACGTGAAGAAATAAAAAACATTTACAAAAACGTTTATATTGCATCCACGTTGGCCTAAAAAAAATTAACTTCTTTAATAAGCCAACGCTCAAATTTTATTAATTAAAAAGAATATAGAAAGAACAAGATAAGCGACTAGATTAATCAAAATAGTGCTATTAATTGACATGATAATAGCAGAAAAATAAGTGAGCCTAAAATAACAGGGGAAATAATATTTTTAGATAGCTAAAAAAGCTCTTAAATAATATCTAAAGAACAAACTTATACCCAACTCCATGCACTGTAACTAAATGCTTAGGGCTATCAGGCGTTGGCTCAATTTTATTCCTAATTCTGGCAATAAAATTATCGACAGTTCTAGTAGTAGGATAGTTATCATAACCCCAAACTTGGTTTAAAAGATCATTCCTAGTAACTGGCACATCAGGTTGCTTTGCTAAGAATTTAATAATTTCAAACTCTTTAGCTGACATTGAAAATTCAGTTTCTGAGGAGTCTTCTTTCTTCCAAGCTCTATAAGATTTAAAATCTATCCTTACTCCAGAAAATTCTATTTCAGATAATTCTTCTTCTTTAGGTTGCGCAGGTGCGCTTCTTCTAAGTAGCGCCTTAATCCTAGCTGCTAGCTCTCTCATACCAAAAGGTTTTGTTAAGTAATCATCAGCACCTAACTCTAAACCAACAACCTTATCTATTTCGTTATCTTTTGCTGTAAGCATTATTACTGGAATAGAATCTGCTTTTGCCCTAATACGCTTACATACCTCTAAGCCATCTATCTCAGGCATAATTAAATCTAAGATTACTAAATCTGGTTTTTCAGAATCAAAGGTCTCTAAACCAAGACTACCATTCTCGCAACAAAGCACTTCATAGCCTTCTAGAGTTAAGCCATCTTTCAAGCTTTCTCTAATTGATTGGTCATCTTCTATGATTAGAATTTTTTTAGACATTTACGCTACCTTAGAAATACTTTAGCTTAGTATTATTACTATAACCAAGACCTTTATAGCCAAATAAATCTAACTTTTGCTCTAGCTGCTCAAAAATCTCTAAGATTGCTCTTGGCTTACTAACAAAGATAAATTCAGGTTCTCCATCTTTAACCTTTGCAAGTTCTAAAGCGATCTTCCCTGCTTTTTCTAAACCACCTATTTCATCAACTAAGCCATATTCTAAAGCTTGAGAGCCTAAAATAATTCTCCCGTCAGCAAACCCTCTAACCTTATCAACTGGCAAGTTTCTACTCGTTGCTACTATTGATAAAAATTCTTCGTAACTTTTAGTTACTAAGTTTTGTAATAAGTTTTGCTCATCTTCAGCTATCTCTTTAAAAGGAGAACCTGCATCTTTAAATTTTCCGCTTTTTACAATGTTCATTTTAAAGCCAACTTTATCTACAACTTTAGAGATATTTGGCATAAAAAGAATAACACCTATTGAGCCAGTAATTGTTCCCATATTACTAACTACTTTATCGCAACCCATTGCAGCATATACTCCTCCTGAAGCAGCCACATTTCCTAACGAACAAACAACAGGCTTTTTAGAATTCTTAATAATTCTATACATCTCTTCAGAAGCTCCAACTGCTCCTCCAGGAGAATCGATGCGAACGACAATTGCTTTTATTTTTTTATTTTTCTGAAATTTATTGAAATTTTTTCTGAAGTTATCAGCGGTGACTATCTCACCTAGAATATCAACTACTCCTACTGCATTTTTAGAAGTAATTTTTAACGGAGAGGAGCTAGCAGTATTTTTACCAATTGAGACAATTGCAAAAACAAAGAGAAGCATTATTCCAAACAACATAAAGCTAAAGACGCTAGCAAATACGTAACTTAGAAGTGTGATTATTTTTTTAAAAAGCTCCATAGCTATAACCTAAAATCCATAATTATTTATAGATTACAAGACTATAAGACTACAGAGCTTTTGCAAGATATTTCTTAATAGAAATAAATATTAATATCTATAGTGCTCAGGCTTATAAGGCCCATCAACTGGAAGACCTAAATACTCAGCTTGCTCTTTTGAAAGCTTAGTAAGTTTAACACCAATCTTATCAAGATGTAGTCTAGCTACTTTTTCATCTAACTCTTTAGGTAAAACATGAACTCCAATAGGATATTCACCTTTTTTATTCCATAATTCTATTTGAGCTAAAGTTTGGTTTGTAAATGAACAAGACATTACAAAAGCAGGGTGACCCGTTGCACAACCAAGGTTAACTAATCTACCAGATGCTAAAAGAATAAGACTATTACCATTTGATAATGTAAACTTATCAACTTGAGGCTTAACTTCTAGTTTCTCAGTATTCTCTTCTAGCCAGCTTACTCTGATTTCAGAATCAAAGTGACCGATATTACAAATAATGCTGTTATCTTTCATCTTAGTGAAATGCTCTGGAGTAATTACATCAAAACAACCAGTTGCAGTAACAAAAATATCACCTTCACTTGCAGCTGCTTCCATTGTAGTAACTTCGTATCCTTCCATTGCTGCTTGTAGAGCATTAATTGGATCGATTTCAGTAACTAATACTCTAGCACCTAGGCTTTTCATTGAATGAGCACAACCTTTACCAACATCTCCGTAACCAGCAATAACAACAACTTTACCAGCTACCATTACATCTGTTGCTCTTTTAATTCCATCAGCTAGCGACTCTCTACAACCATATAGGTTATCAAACTTAGACTTAGTAACTGAATCGTTAACATTAAATGCTGGGCATTTTAACTTACCCTGCTCAAGCATTTGATAAAGTCTAATTACGCCAGTAGTTGTTTCTTCAGAGATTCCGTAAATACCATCAAGTAGTTCTGGTTTCTCATTGTGAATTAAAACAGTTAAATCTCCACCATCATCTAAAATCATATTTAAAGGCTCATCACCAAACATGATAGTTTGCTCGATACACCAGTCGTATTCTTCTTCCGTCTCGCCTTTCCAAGCAAATACTGGAATACCTGCTGCTGCAATTGCTGCTGCTGCATGGTCTTGAGTTGAAAAAATATTACAACTTGACCAACGAACATCCGCACCTAACTCAACTAAAGTCTCAATTAAAACTGCAGTTTCAATTGTCATATGAAGACAACCTGCAATTCTTGCTCCCTTAAGAGGCTTTGATGCGCCGAACTCTTCTCTAAGAGCCATAAGTCCTGGCATTTCTTTCTCAGCTATATCTATAGCTTTTCTTCCAAGCTCTGCTAGGCCAATATCTTTTACTTTGTAGTCTTCTGTATTCATAGGTTTTTGATTATTATTTGTTTCTGTTCTAACTGCAGCTTCCATAAAATTCCATTAATTATTTAATTTATATAATCTAATTTATTAATCGCGAGACCAAGTGGCTACGCAAATATCACTAGGCTTCTGACGCCCTAATAAAGCATAACTAACTAAAAAATAAAAGCTTACTAGAATTATTACTAAAACTAAGAATAAGAGAGTTAAACCCTTGTTTTCTTAGCTTCTTCTACCGATTAAACCTGAGCTAATACCGATAAAGAACCTATTACTTTTAAAATCTTGGGTCTGAAATAAAAGTTCAGGATCTAGGTTGGAATCGTCTGCATTTTGGTCTGAGAAAAAATACCCTAAAGTAATACTAGTATCTTGAGTAAGTGCATAATTAATACTTGCATTTGCCTCCACTCTATCAATAGCGTTTGAAAGAGTGTCATTAGCAGAGAACATAAAGAAACTACCTCCAAGAGCTAAAGAAAAACGATCACCTAAAGCTTTTGTATAGTTAGCACTAAAGTTTCTAACAGTTAATAGTTCACCATCGATATTTGGTGTTCTATTTTGAACCCCTCTTAAACTAAGAGAAGAACCTGGTTCAATATTATAAGATAATCCTAATTCAAAAATAGCACCTGATTGAGTCTGCTCTCCTGTGAAAATATCTTCTACAGTTTCACCGAGATCATTTGTCGAGAAAACTGTTCTAGGTTGAGGAGCACTTTTAAATCTTGTGATGTTAACACCTACAGATCCAGATAATGATAATTTGTTTGAAACGATGTAAGAATTAACCCATGATGCTTCATAAGAAAAACGATCTAAATCGTTTTCTTCAAAATCAATATCCACTTCATTATCATCAACGGTACTAAAATCAGTAGAAGCCGCTGTTAAACTTAAGCCAGTATTAAATGACTTCGTAAGTTGATGATCTAAATCTAGAAAGACTTGGTGTGTTAAAAAATCCGAACCATTCTGGTCTAATGCATTATCTCTATCGCCTTGAAGTAAAAATTCGCCTAAAAAGTTACTATAAGTAAAATTATATCCACTGCCGATGTTTGTTTTACTAGCAATTTGATAGTCCTGAATCCCTGTTCTAAAATTTGTATTCCAAACCTGAGTTGCTCTAGCTGATGAATTAGATGTAACGGCTTGATCAACTGTTTGAGAAGAAATACTTGTTGAAAAATTTGCAAAAAATGGCTTAGGCAAAACAGTGTCAGCAAGATTAAAATCAGCTCTAGAATCGAGTGTAAATCTATTATTATCTGTAAACTCAGTAAAAATTAAAAACCCTGCTGTAAGATCCCAGCCCCCATTGATTGCAGAACCTAAATAATCACTTAGTCCACTTGAGAGACTTAGTGTTGCATTATAAATAAAATCTTCATCTTCTGAACCATCTATCGCAGTAGTATCTAATGCCTCAACTTCTTCAATCTGCTCAGGAGTAAGACCTTCTAAATCAATCTCTGGTGCAAGAATTCCACTTTCTAAAAATACATTATCATCAAAGGTTCCTCTGATATTTGCACTCAGCGCTACTTGTGCGTTTGCAGTACTAATTAAAAATAAAAAGCCAAATACAGATAAAACAATTTTAAACATTATATTCCTACACATTTATTTATATACAGTTATTTTACAGACACGATAATACAGCATTGATACTACAGTATCAAAACAGATGTGAAATTACTTTTTATTACTTAATGCTAAAACTGAGTATTATAGCCTAATTATCACACTTTAAGCAGTAAATGATAAGACTTAAAACAAAAAATATTATTTATTTTAGAATCTTATCAATTCTGCCGATACTTATTTAGTATAAAAAAAGAAGGTCTTTAATAAATTGTCATTAAACTATTACAAATCTCAGCAAGAAAGTAGTCACAGCAAGGAACAGACTATCAGCGCTATTAGAACTGCGTTTATAGCTAAATTCATTCTACTTAGAGAAAGCAAAAGATCAAAAGCTCACAGATCAATAGAAAAATTATCTTGGGATAAAAATGCATCAGCTAAAGATTTATACAATCAATTCAGAGCAGAGTTTGTTAGAAACGGAGATAAGCTCTTAACAGTGGAAAAAGATTTAGATAGAGCCCTTATGCATGCAGAAGGTTCTGCTAATTATTTTTTAAAGCAATATCTTTCTAGAGAATGTTTAAGCTTCAAACAAGCTTTATTAGATTACGAAAGAAGCAATGAATTACTTTTTGGCTCATCAGTTTGCCCGAATAATAAACGTAAAGGCTGGAAGTTAAGTACTGAAATCAAATAGTATTTTAAGAATTAAACTGTATCTAAGCTATTTTTAACAACTCGGTTTCAAATAATTCACCATCTTCTGCATTCTCAGCTACATCATAGTTCCGAGCTATTTTATCAATTACTCCATTAATAAAATTTGCAGAATCTTCAGAGCCAAATTTTTTAGCAATCTCAATAGCTTCATTTATAGAAACATTTACAGGCACATCATTTAGAAAAATAATCTCATACGAACAAACTCTAAGTATACTTCTATCCACACGAGACATTCTAGAAATACTCCAATTCTCACTTGCTTTAGTAATATTAGAATCAAGGTTAACTTTATTCTCAACTACACCAGTTAGTAAAAGATTGGTAAATTTTATGATTGATTTATCACGAGAATAAAAATCAGCGCATTTTAAAGTGGAGTCTAAATTCCAGTCGTTATTAAAATCAGATCTAAATAGAGCTTGAACAGCTAATTCTCTGGCTTGTCGTCTGATTCCCATACTTCTCCTAATCTTACGCACTAAATAAGTTACAAATATTGCAACCTTGTTTTGTTCCCTATATCTAGGCTGTCCATGCCTAGTTAATGTAAAGAGCTATCCTCTGTTATGCGATAAATAAATAAATACTTATCACTTAGTCCTAACTAGCTGTAATTAAAACAATAATTACCTATCTAATTAAGCAGGAAAAGGAATTTATAATATATTCTATATAATAGCAAATAGATGTGCATTTAAGACAGGTCACTTAATATGTGCTCAGACAAATTTGGATTAGTGCCTCTTAGATATACTAATATCCCTCCACCTAATTTCTTCAAATCATCAATTGCCCCTTCAATACGAGAGCCAGTAAAATTTGCTTCTATTTGAGAAGATTCAGGTAATAACTCATGAAAAATATCCTGAACTACATCTTGATTAAAAATCCTAACTTCTTCTCTACCCTCTCCAATAACTAAAGCGTAGTGTTGCTTAAGGTTAGAATCATCAACATAAACAAATAGCTTAGAGTCCTGATCTATTTTTAACTCTTTAATCCTTCTAACTGATAATTCATTTTTAATTCTAAAATTTACAATTTGCTCTACACTAATAATTTTCAGTTCATTAGTGGTACAATAATTTTGTAATTCTTCACCACTGAGCATATTACCTACACAATCCATGATTTCACAAATAACACCCACAGGTTCCAAGCCTGCTAACTTACACAAATCGTGTGAACCTTCCGTTTGACCTCTTCTTTTTAGAACTCCGCCTTTTACTGCCCCAAGTGGAAAAACATGTCCTGGTAAAATAAAATCAGAGGCCTTAGCATTTTCATTAGTTAAATGTTTAATCGCTTCTGCTCTAGCACTTGCAGAGTTTCCAATTTTTTCTTTACTTTTTAAATCAAAACTAACTGCAAAGTTAGTTCCAAAAGGAGAGGTATTATGCTGAACTTGAAAAGGAAAATTAAACTTTTCTAGCCTTTGCTCACTCATAGTCACACAAATTAAACCTTTACCATGGCTAAGCATGAAGTTAATCAATTCAGCGCTAGCATGCTCAGCAGCAATAACCAAATCTCCTTCATTCTCTCGATCTTCATCATCAACAAGAACTATCATCTTGCCTAGTTTTAAATCTTTTAGCGCACTTTCTATTGAATCTAGTTTAAGCATTCTTATTAGTTATTCTTTCTACATATCTAGCAATAGTATCTGCTTCTATGTTAACAACATCTCCCTTTTTATATTTAGAGAACAATGTATTTTGTTTAGTATGAGGAATTATATAAACATTAAAACTTTCATCATCAACTTCACCAACAGTTAAACTAACTCCATCGATTGTAATTGAACCTTTTTCTGCAATTAAATGTGCAATATTCTCAGGCAAACTAAATCCATGCATTTCACCAGAAATATCTACAAGCTTCACCGCTGCATCCACGTGACCTAGAACAATATGACCATCAAGTCTTTGGCCAATCTTTAAACTTCTTTCAATATTAACACCTGATCCAAAAGTTAAACTAGCTAAACTAGTTTTCCTAAAAGTTTCTTCGCAGATCTCAAACCTAGCTTGCTCACCGTCTATCTCCACAACAGAAAGACAAACCCCATTTATAGCAACAGACTCACCAATTTTAAGTGGCTCCTCAACAAAACTATTCGCTTTAACCCAAATAGCATCAACTTCTCTTTTAGCAATACTTGCTACTTCTGTAATTATTCCAGTAAACATTAACAAATTCTATACAATGAATAACTATTATTAGCTAGCTTCCAAGCTTTCACTAGCTCTAAATCCATACTCTTTTCAACCCAATTTTCTCCCCCGATTAAAGTCGTTCGAACAAGTAAAAGAAAATCAGCATCAAAGCTAGCAAAATCGGAACTATCAAAGCCAAGATACTCAGCCTTCGAAAAGTATTTTTCTAAAAATCTATTTTTATAATTAATCAGTTTCCCTTCAACACCAACTGAAGCAATAGCTACCTTTGGAAAACTTCCATGTGCAATATAATAAAGCCAAGAGAATAAAACTTGCTCAGTCTCATCTTTTAAAACCCCGTTCTTAACTTCTATCCCAGACTCTTTTAAAAATTCTGCTCCCCCTCTAGCTTTTTCATTTGGATCTCCTAAAGAATAAACAACTCTCTTAATCCCTTTCTTAACAGTTAACTCAGAACAAGGCCCCGTCTTCCCATGATGATTACAAGGCTCAAGCGTAACGTAAATAGTCGCCCCCTCAGCCTCACTACCAGCATCCTCCAAAGCAATAACCTCAGCATGCTTACCCCCAGCTTTTTCATGCCACCCCTTACCAACAATCTTCCCATCCCGAACAACAACAGCTCCCACAACAGGATTAGGCTCCGTCTCCCCAAACGCCCTCACCGCCAAAACCAAAGCCCGTCGCATATAATATTTATCTTTCAAATCCGTCATAAACTAAAAACTATCAATGATCGAAGCAGAGGTAGATATTTCTATTTATCCGGATTTTAAAAATCTTTTTTTCAAAAAATAAAACAGAAAAAAGATTTTTCACCTCGGAACTTGCCTCAGCTTGTCTGAGGCGTGAGAATGAGGATAAATAGAAACATCTGCCTCTGCGCTCTATATGGTAATATTTTAAAAACTACTTCTTAGCATTCTTAGCAAGCTGCTTTAATGTCTCCATAAACTCACTAACATCAGAAAACTCCCGATAAACCGAAGCAAACCGAATATACGCAACCTGATCTAAATCTTTTAACTTAGAAATAATCATCTCCCCAATCTCAGCACTAGGAACCTCTTTATCTCCACTTTCTAAAAGCTTAGTCTCTATATCTCTAACCGCTTCTTCTAAACTATGAACACTAACAGGTCTTTTCTCACAGGCTTTTTTCATTCCTCCAAGAATTTTAAAGCGGTCAAAAGTCTCTCTTTGCCCACCCTTTTTAATCACCATGGGAAGAGTTTCTTCTATTCTTTCAAAAGTAGTAAATCTAAACTGACAAGATTCGCATTCTCTTCGTCTTCGAACAGAGCGACCATCAACACCTTCTCTTGAATCAACTACCCTAGTCTTAGAAGAATCGCAGCGTTGGCACTTCATGAGGGTATTTTAATCATTACTCTGTTTTAAGAAATTCCTGTTCTAGGAAAGCTAAATCTAATTCTGGATATAATGGAAAATCATTTAAAAGATTTAAAACTCTAGTTTTCGCTTCAGTTCTAACATCTTCTGAAACAACATATTTAGTTTTACTTATTTTCCCACTCTTTAACTTAGGTGCAGAAGTTGCAGATAAAACTTTTTTAATAACTGCAGCTATTTCTTTCATCTGCTCTACACCCATACCAAGTGTAGTAATTGCAGGAGTTCCAACTCTTAGCCCACTAGTATACCAAGCACCATTTGGATCAAAAGGAATTGAATTTCTATTTAAAGTAACTCCGCACTCTCTTAGTGAAGCCTCTGCTTGTCTACCGTTAATATCAAATGGACGCACGTCTATTAAAAGCAAGTGATTATCAGTTCCACCTGTAAGAACCTCTAGGCCTTCTTCAATACACGCTGCTGCTAATGCTCTAGAATTTTCAACAATTTTATGAGCATAATCTTTAAACTCAGGTGTTAAGTTTTCTTTAAAGGCAACTGACTTTGCAGCCATTACATGAGAAAGTGGTCCACCGATAACAAGTGGACAGCCTTTATCTACTTGTTCTGCGAATTCTTTTTTGCAAAGAATCAATCCACCTCTAGGTCCTCTTAAAGTTTTATGCGTTGTTGTAGTTGCTATATCAGCGAAAGGAATTGGATTAAAATCTCCTTTAAAAACACCTCCGGCTACTAGCCCAGAAAAGTGCGCCATATCTACCATAAAGACAGCACCAACTTTATCAGCGATCTCTTTCATTCTTCTAAAGTTTATTTCTCTAGGATACGCACTATAACCAGTAAGAAGAATTGTAGGTTTAATCTCCATTGCTTGCTTTTCGATTTGGTCATAATCAAGAAGCCCAGTTTTTTTACTTACACCATATGAGTAAGCATCAAACATTTGAGCAGAAACATTAAAACGGTATCCATGAGTTAGATGGCCTCCAGAATAGTAATCTAATGCTAATAGCTTTTGGTTGCCCATGGCTTTTCTAAACTCTAGCCACTGCTCACTATCTAAATCATTTATCTTTTTATCGCCTAGATCTTTAAGAAACTTATTTCCAACTCTTTCATGCAAAATTGCCCAATAGGCAATTAAGTTAGCATCAGCTCCGCTATGTGCTTGTAAATATGCGTGCTCTGCACCAAATACTTTCTTAGCAAGCTCTACTCCTGTTGCTTCTAAGTTATCTACATTATCGCAGCCTGCGTAGAAGCGATGAAAAGGATAACCTTCTGCATACTTATCAGTTAACAAGTTCCCCATAGTTAACTGACAAGACAAAGAACAAAAGTTTTCACTAGCAATTAATTTCAAATTGCTTCTTTGATCTTTAAATTCCTGAACTATTGAACTTGCTACTTCAGGTAGCACCTCAGAAGTTTTTGTTAGATTAGCAAGATATGCAACAAATGCTGGATTAGCATCATTGGGTTTAACTGAACTTAAATATTTACTTAAAGAATTACTCATGATGCTTTGACGAAGAAAAGATTATTTTTTTACTTAATCTCTACACTGCACACGCACTATTAATGCTTAGCAAAAGCAAAGAATAAAAAAATAACAAGAAGACTAATAACTGTGCCCTTTTAGAAAAAAGGGCACTAAAGGCTTATTAAGAATTACGCTGTAGCGTTTTCCTTAATGTAACCTACTGCATCTCCAACAGTTAAAATCTTTTCAGCATCTTCATCAGAGATTTCTATGTCATACTCTTCTTCTAGTGCCATTACTAATTCAACTATATCAAGTGAATCAGCCCCTAAATCTTCTATAAAAGAAGCGCTTTCTTTAACATCATCTGCAGCAACACCTAGTTGCTCAACAATAATACCTTTTACTTTATCTGTTGTCTCTGTGGACATGTTCCTCCGTTTAAAAATATATACTTCTAGAATCCTTAAATAATAAAAATCTAGACTAGTTGCATCTCATAGAACAACTATTCATTGCAATACAAGTAGATAAATTATTTTTTTCTAATAAAATTGGCTAAAATCATAACAGCCTAATATTACTTATTTTTCTTTGAAATACCTACAATCTTTTTGTATTTTATTAAAAAAACTTAGCTTTTTTTTAGTCCTATAAGTACATTCCGCCATTCACACCAAGCGTTTGACCAGTGATATAAGAACTTTGTTCACTCGCTAAAAAAGCAACTAAATTTGCAACATCTTCAACACTTCCTAATCTACCTGCAGGAATTTGAGATAACATTTTATCAATTCTTTCTTTATCAATATCTGAAGTCATATCAGTTTCTATGTAACCAGGAGTAACTGAATTAACAGTAATGTTTCTTGAGCCTAACTCTTTCGCTAATGATTTTGTTAAGCCAAATATTCCAGCCTTAGAAGCCGCGTAAGCAACTTGGCCAGCATTACCCATTTCACCAATTACAGAACTAATATTAATTACTCTTCCAACTCGAGCTTTCATCATTGGCTTAGAAACAGCTTTGCAAAGATGGAAACAAGAACTTAAATTAATATCTATTGTTTTTTGCCAGTCTTCAGCTTTTGTTCTCATTAACAAACCATCAGAAGCAATCCCTGCATTATTAACTAAAATATCTACCTTAGAGAACTTCTCTAATAACTTTGACACTCCTAAATCAACTTGTTCAGGATTAGAAACATCAAACTGAAGCGCAATAGCATCAACACCTAAAGCTTTTATCTGCTCAACTACTTCATTTGCTTTTTCTACATTTCTAGAAAAATTAACCCCAATACTTGCTCCCATCCCAGCAAATGTAAGAGCAATCTGTTTTCCAATACCTCTACTTGCCCCAGTAATTAAAGCCACTTTTCCATCCAATGCTTTATCTGAATATAACATTATTATTTTCTCCTAATTAAATTTTCTGTAAAGCTATCGGATAGAACTTCATCCTTACCGTGTAACTTATCTTCTAAGCTTGCTAATTCTTGAATAATTTTTTCTGTCATTCCATTTGTTGCAAAACTATGGGCTAATCTAATGGCATTTTTTACAGCCCTTGCATCTGAAGAACCATGTAAAACAAACGCTAACTTATTTAAGCCCAGTAAAGGTGCACCACCATATGAAGAGTAATCAAATTTATTTACAAACACTTCTTTTAAAGCCCCTCTAAATAAACCTAAACCAAGCTTTCTAAAAATTCCTCTATTAGCCTCAAACATTAATTGTTCATATACTAACCTCACTGCACCTTCTGCAGTTTTAAGTAAAACATTTCCAGTATAGCCATCACAGACAATCACATCAGCAGTATTACTAGTTGCATCTCTGCCTTCAACAAAACCAATATAATTTACTAACTCTAAAGATTTTAGCGTAACCGCTGCGGCTCTAACAACATCAGTTCCTTTAGACTCTTCTGTTCCATTAGATAAGAGTGCAACTTTAGGAAAGTCTACATCGAATAAAGAGGCATAATAAATACTTCCCATTACTGCAAACTGTATTAAATTCTCAGCACTACAACTAACATTTGCACCTGAATCTAGAATAACATTTAATCTATCTTCCCCTGGCCTTGGAATTAAAGTTGCAATAGCTGGCCTTTCAATACCTGGAACTAAACCACAAATTAGATTTCCAGCAACCATCATAGCCCCTGAATTACCTGCACTTAACATTGCAGAAACTTCTTTTTTTGCTAGCATTTCATAAGCTACACAAAGTGAAGAATCAGGTTTTCTTCTAACTGAGCGAGCGGCAGAATCTTGCATTTCAATTACTTGATTTGCTTCTCTGATATAAATTGGGAAATCTGTTGCACCAAGATTAGATAGAATATTTTCTAAATCCTGTTTTGGACCAACTAAAATTGATTTTGCACCGAGTTCTTTGTAGGCCTGAACACAGCCCTCAGCAATAACTTCTGGCCCTTTATCACTACCCATTGCATCAACTGCAATTGGCAAGACATTGGCCCTACCGGGAAGAGTTTCTCCGGAAAGAGGTTTATTAGACATAGAGATAAGTTACTAAGCTGCTTCTACTTCAAGAATTTGCTTTCCTCTGTATTGACCACATTCTTTGCATACAGAGTGAGACTTAACTGGCTCGCCACAATTTGGGCAAGTATGCATAGTTCCAGCAACTAAGGCATGATGAGATCTACGCATGTTACGCTTTGACTTAGATGTTTTTCTTTTTGGAGCCTGCATAAAAATTTCCTGTTAATTCTAGTGCCAATAATTTAGAGCCAATTAATAAGGAAAATAAGAAAAAAATGCAAGAACTCTAGAGATGTAAGCTGAAGTATTATTTGAATAAAAAGACTCTTAATGAAGTTTTATATTCTTAAATGGGTTAGAACTCTCTATCTCTTCCCCAAATTGCCAAGAATCTCCATTACTTACACATTCTTTACGCTCACATTGAGTAACCATTGGCAGAGAAAGCATTAAATACTCTTCAGCAATTTCCGAGCAATTAACTTTGTCTTCTAAATAATAACCAAAGTTAACATCTTCTAATTCCTCGCTCTTTGAGTCTGCATCTAGATCCTTAGGCTTAAGAATTATCTTAAATGGCACTTTAAAATCTTTAGTAACTTTATTATTACATCTCGAACATGCAGTACAATACTCTCCCCTAATATCCCCTTTAACAACTACTGTATTAGAATTTAAAATAAGATTTAAATTTGCTTTAGGCGCATTATCAAAAGCGTAATTAGATGAATTTACTCTAGAATTGAGACTTTCAAGATCTAAGTCATATTCTACATTCTTGCCAACTGCTGGAATATCTTTAAGTTTAATTATCATTCTTAATACCCTTTGCTAATACTATTAAGACTCTTTGGACATTTATATTATAGCTAAATATGATTTTACTATCAAAGCATTGATTCTAATTTTTTGATTTTGGAATTCAAATCTAATAATATTATGCGATAAGATACTAGCAGAGAATATTAGCTAAAAGTATTAGCAAGAAATTAAATAATGGAGTTTTTAAAAGATGAGTGTAAATAAAGTAATTTTACTAGGAAGACTAGGTCAAGACCCAGAACTAAGATACACAAAAAGCGAAATGCCTATTTGCACATTAAGCATTGCAACAAACGACAGAAGAAAAGGACCTGATGGCCAGTGGAAAGATGAAACTGAATGGCACAGAGTTGTAACTTTTGGAAAAACTGCAGAGAATTGCAATCAGTATCTTCAAAAAGGAAGACAAGCTTTTATTGAAGGCAAAATTAGAACTAATAAATGGCAAGATAAAGAAGGTAAAGACAGATACACAACTGAAATACTTGCTTCTACTGTACAGTTCATTGGTGGAAAATCTGATGGAGCTGGTGGAGGGTACTCACAGCCTCAGAAAAAAGTTGCTAACGCTGGAGCGGATGTGAAGATTCCAGATGTTGGTGAAGTGATATCATTTGATGATGATGATATTCCTTTTTAGTCAGATTTAGGATCTCTTGCAGAGTATCATGCCGAAGGCATTTTGCATGCAAAATAGATGAGAGAAATAAAAAGAGGGCAGGTATTACCTGCCTCTTTTTTTCTTAGTCTTAATCTTAGTCTTAACCCTAGTCTAAATTCTTCATCTTCTTCTAAATTAAAACAATTTGAAAAAATCAATCTTACTTATTGCCCTAACTTACTTTTGCATACTGCCAAACTTTGCCAGCGCTGAAGATAAAGGCTGGGTAATAGGCAAGCCTGAAAATGGCTATTACGAGATTCTCATTAGTCTAAATCCCAGACTAAAGACTAAAAGCATAAAAGACTTGTTTTTAGATAAAGGAGCTCAAAGACTTACCACTCTATTTACATTTATCAATACTAACGACTCTCCAATAACAAAAGTAAAACTACTCTCTAATAATGCCAGACTTGTTGGTATCAGTAAGGAGCATAGAGAAAAATGGATTGTTCATGTACCAAAAAATGAATCTAAACTAATTGACTTAGCTTTAAACCTACACGAAGTTTTAATAGATCATACAAGAGCAATGGAAAATCTAGACAAAACTAGCATTGAAGAGTTAAGAGGCCTAGGAACTGCTAAGACTAATAAAAATTGGCTTATCGAAAAAAAGTACATTAAAGATGAAGGCTGGATTATCGGAGAACCTGAAAAAGGTTATTATGAGATTCGTTTTAGTCCCGATTTCAGATCGAATACTTATACTCTGGAAGAATTGTTTGAATCTCATGGAGGTCAAAGGCTAGCTATTCTATACACAGCAGTTAAAATTAAAAACTCTAACAGAGATCACATAAGACTAATCTCTAATAATGCGAGATTTGTTGGTGTGGCTAAGGGACAATGGATTGTCCATGTACCAAAATATGAATCTGAATTAATCGACTTTGCTTTAAGCATATACGAACTTGACCTAGATTATAATGGCAATATGAAAAACTTAGGAAAGACTACCAAGGCTACCATTGAAGAGCTAAAGGAATCAGCTAAAAAGTAGAAGAGATTAAGAAAAAGAAGAAGACTAAGATTAAGACTAAGAATAGTATGAGCGAGAAATCGCTAGCTACTAAGAGTTAAGCTTAGCGATAATTAATATATGACTCTCCATTACTTGGGCATCAAGCCTTTAAAGTTATCTAAAATTAATGTATTCTGCTATATCTTCAAAAACTCTAAACAATCAGAGTTCACCAAGCAGTTCTTTTAAATTCTAAATAAATAATTATTAAAACTAATAAGCGTTTTGTGTGCACTGTTATGTATAGCTGTGTTCGCAAAACGCTGTAGTAAATTTAATATGGTTTTTTATCTTAATCTTAGTCCTAGTCTTAATTCTTAGTCTAAATTCTTAGCCTAAATTCTTTTTCTCTTTAGTTTAGGTAAAAGCGTAAAGTGCATAGCCTTTATGTATTTTACGCTTTTACCGGTCTTTAGTCCTGCTTTGTAATTTCACAAAGTTAAGCTTTAGGAATGGTTTCCTGACTGCTTTGGATTAAGACCATAACTCCACTGGAGAAATAGTCAGATGATTGAGAAAATTCGAGTAGCATTTGTTGGTGGTGGCGAAGGAAGCTTTATTATCCCTTCCGCACACAAACCAGCAATCATGATGGACAACAACTACGAGATTGTAGCAGGTGCTTTTTCGAGCGACCCTGAACGTGCCAAAAAAGCCGCTCCTGACTACCGAATCAATCCTAATCGAGCATACACTTCATGGCTAGAGATGCTCGATAAAGAAGAAGATCGGGAAGACGGAGCTGACGTGATTGTAGTCGGTACACCTAACGACCTACATGTCTTAGTTTGTCTTGAAGCCTGGAAAAGGGGCTTTCATGTCGTAACCGACAAGCCGATGTCTCACTGTCGTGAGGAAGCTCAAAGACTCTACGACGCAGTTAAAACAACAACTAGCACTTCGGACACCAAACAAAATTTTGCGATTACGCATAACTACATGCGAAACGCGATGGCCGTGATGGCAGCCGAAATGGTACGCGGTAACGCAATTGGAGAGGTTCACACTATCCATGCCAATTACACCCAAGGTTGGCTTGCGCTAAAATTGGAAAACACCAATCAAAAACAGGCAAAATGGAGGACTAACCCGAAAACTGCAGGTGCAGGAGCTGTAGGCGACATTGGTGTTCACGCCTTCATGCAGGCAATCATGATGGGCAATGTTGTTCCTAAAACAATCTCTGCTCACCTTGGAACAGTAGTTCAAGGTCGAGCCATTGATGACTGCGGCAAGGCTACTATTGTTTGCCAGAATGGTGCCGTTATTCATCTTTACTGTTCGCAAGTACAGCATGGTCATGCGAATAACCATTGGATTGAAGTTTGTGGCTCGAAAGGAACTCTAAAATGGGTACAGGAAGACACTGACTACCTTGAACATCGAGTTAACAACAAGCCCTTAATGCGTTACCAACGAAACGCTGGTGACTATATGACTCCTGTCGCTGCTTCACTTTGTCGAGTCCCTGGCGGACATCCAGAGGCATACCTTGAAGGCTTTGCTAACATTTATCAACAATTCGCTACCCAAATCAAATACGGGAACGAACAAGAAGGAAGCCTTGAAAATGCGCCTGGAATCACCGACGGAATGATGGGAAACGTATTCATCGAACGTTGCCAAACTTCTAGCGCAGAAGACGGAGCATGGATTGAATTTGACCACGACGTGTTCAAAAACTAAAACGCCGGAAACTCCAAGACGTTTTCCCCTCCCCCATCGCACAAACAAGTGCGATGGGCGGGGGAATGTTTTTCAAATTTACTGCAAGCGTATGTCTTTTCTTAATCTTAATCCTAATCTTAGTCTTAGACTAAAATCTTTTTCTTGATCTTGTTCTTTTATTTGAAGTTTAACTTAAGAAAGAGAGACTAAGACGAAGAAATAAGACTAAGATTAAGAAAAGATTCTGAGCAAGAAAAGAATGTTAGATAAACTCATACCCCAAAACAACTTTTTTCAAGTCCCTTTGAACTTCCAAATTTATTTTATCAACCTTAACAGTATTACTAAAAACTCTACTTACTTGCTGAGAGTTTGTTAACTCAGCACCGTTTATTTTAGTTAGAATATCTCCAACCTCTAAGCCTAATTTTTTAAAAACAGAGTCTTGTTCAATATAAGTAATTAAATACCCAGATTTACCACCTCGAATAACTGTCTTAATTGCTTTAGCTTCTTTAGTAATATTTGGCAGCGAAAGTAAAGCTTTAACTCTTAGGTTTTTAGGAATTAAAAACTTATTTTGATTTATTTTTCTTATGCTTTTGTAATCGTTTTTATTTAATAAGCTTAACTCTTTCAAATTAGGCAATAATTCCGTAAAAGCTTTTGCTCTTTTGTATTGCTTAGCAGGTGGAAGACCATGAGAATGACCATCTTGGGCATAAGCAAAGGCTGCTAGCATTGAAACTAACGGAATTAGGAAAAAACAAAGAATAAATAGAACTAACTTCCTCATATTATTAGCGTACCATATTAAATACAGATTTGACCATGAATAATTTAAAGGCTTTTTAGCGCAATCAAGAACTTAATTCGCCATACTTTGTACATATTTCACACTCTTCGACTTTATGCCCCCTTGCTGGGCAGAACTCTCTGCCGTAATAAATAATTTGCAAATGCAAATCATTCCATAGCTTTTCAGGAAATGCTTTTTTTAAATCTTTCTCAGTTTGAACTACATTTTTTCCAGAAGAAAGCCCCCAGCGCTTAGCGAGTCTGTGAATATGAGTATCAACTGGAAAAGCAGGAATTCCAAAAGCTTGAGAAAGCACAACTGAAGCGGTTTTTCTCCCTACCCCAGGTAGGTCCACTAAGTCTTCCATATTAGATGGAACTTCAGAATCATATTTCTCTACTAGTATTTTTGATAATTCTTTAATTGCTCTAGATTTTCTTGGTGCAAGACCACATGTTTTTATTTGTTTCTCAATTTTTTTAACATTTACCTTAGACATATCTAATGGATTATCTGCTAGTTCAAAAAGTCCGGGTGTTATCTTATTAACTCTTACATCTGTACACTGTGCAGATAAAAGCACTGCAACTAACAAAGTATAAGAATCTTTATGATCTAGAGGAATAGGAGGATTTGGGAAATGCTTATTTAAAATTTTAGCAATATCTTCTGATTTAGATTTCTTATTTTTCATGCAAATAAAATTATTAAGATTCCACCAAATATCATTATTATTGTTGCAAGTAATCTCTCTTTTATTTTTTTCTCTTTAAAAAAGAAAAACCCAGCTAGAACAGAAAGCAAAATACTTGCTCTTTTTAATGACAATACATAAGCAACATTTGTTAACGAAAAAGCATGCATTTGAAGCACTAACATTAATGCAAAGAACAAACTTAAAGAAAAGAGTAATAAAGTATTCTTAGTTAGTATACTCTTAGTAAACTCCTGAGGACGAAAAACAATATTCTTTGTTAAAAGCCCAATAAAGAACAAAAATAAGCTCATAAAAAAATTAACCGTAGCTGTCCAAATAACTGCATTTGTATTTAATACTCCTATTTTATCTAGCATCGAAGAAAGACTCCAAATCAAAGAAGCAATAAAGACTAACCTTGCTCCTGAATCACGAGATAAAGATTTAATTGGTGCGAGATAGCCATTTTTAACCTGATCTAACTCCATAGAGTAAGTTCCTATTAAAACTATAACTACCCCTAACAAGCCAACTTGAGTCATTGAATTTGATAACAAAAGCCATTCCCAAAGCGCTGAGAAGATAGGTCCAAAGCATAGAAGTGGAATCGCAAAAGAAATATCGCTTCTCTCTAAACCTTGCAAAAAGCAAAGCATTCCAGTGCCTCCCATTACACTTGCTAAAGCTGCAATTTTAAAAAAATACAAATCTAGCGAAGGAATTCCATTTACATAAGCCCAAAGACCACAAAACAAAGCTGTTAAGAAAGACATAAAAATAGAAACTACATAGTGGCTATTAACTTTTAATGCCTTTTTAGATAAGACATGCACAAAAGTATCAAAAAATGCAGAGAGTAATGAGAAGCCTATCCAATTCATTGCGAGTGTTATAATATAGCACTGGAAAAATAGAAACTGTATAAATAGATCTCTATAAATGGAAACTTCATCTAATCAATTAGATCTTCACAAGAACCTAATTCAAACGGTTAAGAAACACATAGATTCTGAATATAAAAAGCCTATAGCTGCTCATAATGAAAAAGAATTTGAAAAAATTCTTAATTCCATCAAAGACTCTAAATTCATTATCGATACTGGTTGCGGCACTGGGCTAAGCACTGAGCATCTAGCTAAACAATATCCTGATTATCATATCCTTGGCTTAGACAAGTCTGCTAATAGACTAGATAAAGCTGAATTCTCAGATAAAAATTTAAGCTTTCATAGAATTGATTTAATAGACTTTTTTATGCTTGCAGATAAAAACAACTTAAAAGCAGAGATTAGCTACTTCCTATACCCAAACCCCTGGCCTAAATCAGAGCATTTAAAAAGAAGATGGCATGCTCATCCAGTTTTCTCTAAGATACTTAAGTGTTCAAAAAAAATAATTCTAAGAACTGATTGGAAAATATATTTAGATGAATTTAAAAATGCCCTTGAAATACATAAATACAATGTTCAAAAAAGCGGGCAATTAAACTTAAGTCACGGTATTACTAGATTTGAGCAAAAATTTATTGAACAAAAAAGAAATTTATACGAGTTAATTGCATATGAATAAAATACTATTACTTATAAGTGCTCTGTTTTTAAACTTCCTCTTTTCAAGGCAAGCTTTTGCAGTAGAGCTAACAATTGTAAATGACCTAAAAGAATACGAACAAAATAGAGTTCTAAACATAGAAAATGCAATCTCAATTGAGTCGCCAAAAAGAAAAGAAAACTTCAAACTAAACCCTGGAGAGAAAAAAGCTCTCACAAAGGGAAATATCAGAAGTTTTGTTCTTACAAGAGCTTTCCCAAGGCATAAGATTAAATACGATATTCTTTGCCCAAAAAATTCTAAAGGCAAACATAATGTAAACTTAATTCAAATCCACAACAATGAAATCCCTGGGAAATGCAAACTTGCTAGAACCGGTCATCGCTCAAAAGTAGGGGGAATGAACTGGAAGATAATAGATAAAGATGCATGGAAAGAGCTTGAGAAAGAAAGAGTGGGAATGAAAATGAGCTTAGACAGATAGCAATTTAAAAATTCCTATCGCTAGTATTAGTTCTCTGCTAATTAATCATTCTTCTTATATGACTCACTATATCGGACTTATTATACTAGGACTTTTTGCTGGCTTCACAAGTGGGCTACTTGGCATTGGAGGAGGCGTAATACTTGTACCTGCTCTAGCATTATTTTTTGGAATACCTTTTCATAAAGCAGCAGGTGTGTCTCTTGCAATTATAGTTCCTACTGCACTATCAAGTATGCTTAAACATTACGCTGAAGGAAATGTAGATTTTAGCTTTGCTTTTATTATTGCAGTATTTGCAATGCTTGGCGGATGGCTAGGGGCTTCTTATTCAACAGCACTACCTGCAGCTGCACTTAAAAAAGTATTCGCTATATTTATGATTATTATTGGATGCAATATGTTATTTGGTTGGAGCAATAAAGCCGTTCAAACAGCAAAAAATAAAACAAGCGAAATTACGCAGAACAATATTTAACTAAAGTAATCTAAGCTTTTAGAATGGTTTTAAAGTCACCATAGAAATAGCTATAGAAACTAAGATAATTAAAGCTATTAAAACTTGTTTTTTATGTTCTCTTCTTTTGTAAGCAGAGCCAACTAAAACAACTAGCAAAAACCAAACTACCATTTTCACTATTACCCAAACTGGAAAACCATATTTTGCTTTTGCAATTAATCCAAACCCACTGATTAAAGCTACAAGCCCTGCTATACCTGAGAACATTGAAACTTTCTTTTTCTCAGACTGCATCGGATTCGAAATAGCCCAAACAGCACTACCAACGAGAAAGAAAACAGATAAAAGATGTAATAGATGATAAAATGTATAATTCATACTGAATCAATACCCCATACTCAAGAACAGAGCAATGGCTCTAAGGCGGGCCTGTCCGCCATAGCTTCAGCGACGGCGGGCTTTCTTTTGAGTTTGAAGCCTATTCTCTAATTTCGTTGATTGAATTTTAGATGCTCCAACCTTATTAGTTAAAGAGTCTATATCATCTGTAATATCATCTAACTTATTTACTAATGAATTCATTTTCCAATCAAATTGTTCTTTTTCAGTATCAACATCATTTTTAAATCTGTGAATAGAATCTCTTAAATACCCTCTTTCCTCTTTCGCATGCTCTAGAACTGTATTGAAGTCTTTAATTAAGATCCTAAGCTCTGGTGGCTCTTCTATTTTCACAGTCTTATACCTTTCGGGACTTGGGGCTGGAGCTTGCCTCCAAGTTGTAGTTGAAAGCCAAACAAATAAAGCGATTACAATAAATGCACCAGCAGCCATAAAGCGCTTATCTGTGCTTAATAATTGTTTTAAATCCGAAAAATTTTGTAGCTGTGAATTCATAATTGTCTGTATAATAGTTATTATGAATAAAGTCTTAAGAGTAACTAATTAAAAAGACATGTAAGGCTCTAATTATACTGAGATTTTTATTGTAAAATCTATTAAAAACTATTAAACATCATAATAAAGCCAATGAGCGAGCCAAAAGAAGAACTAGAAGAACAAGAGAAAAAACAGGGTAGAGAACAGAGAAAAGCTCTACTAAAAGAAAAGCTATCAAAATTAGCGATGTACTTCAGGGACGAATCTGTTCCGATGTATATAAGAGTTGGCATACTAATTGTAATCTCATTAATACTAACTTTTCCTTTTTGGGTAAATTTAGGCAAAGACAAAAGAAATAATAAATTTATAACTTCTAGCAGTTTTCCTGAAGGGGGCTCAGGCTTAGCTGAGAATTCAAAGAAGGAAGATCTGGCGGCGGCGGCACTAGTAGAATACGAAGAAAAAACAAAAAAACTCTCTGCAAAAGAACAAGAAGAACAAGAAAAAAAATCAAAAGTAGAAAAACATTTAAACTCTAAGAATCAAGACAAACAAGTAAATCTCTCTAAAAAAGACACTAGCAAAAAAAACACTGTTGAAAAAAATGCTGTCAAAGGTATCACCACTGCTAAAAAAAATAGCACTAGCGCCTTCAAAGCTTTCCCAATTCACATGCTACATCCCAGAGCAATTAAAAAGGGCCCTAACAATTCAGTCTGGGTCGCTGATAAATCAGGCATATTTACTTTTGCAAATGGCAAGCTAAGCAAAGGTAAATTAATTCTTAACAATGATATTTATGACAAAGAGTTCAACTCAGACCTACCTGACCTATCTAGCATCCACCCTGCAAAAGATGGCTCACTTTGGGCAGGATTTAAGGATGGAACACTAATGCGATATCACCGCTATGAATGGGAATACCTAAAAGGAAAAAATAGAAGTTCAGAAGCAGCAATTACCAGCTTTGTAGAAGATGAAAAAAATTTATTCGTAGGCTCTAAAGCACTATATCATTGGGAAAAAGAACGTTTGTTATCTAATCCTGATTTTAAAGATAGATGGGTCAATACTATGTCTTACAAAAAGGAATTTGGCTTACTTCTTGCTTCAGGAACATCACTTTATAAGCACACAAATAATAAATGGAAACTTTTTTTTAGAGCAAGCAAAAAAGACAAAACCATTAATGTTATTTCTTTTGATAAAGATTCTATCTTACTTGGAACTTGGTCCGGTATCATTCGCTTGTCTGAAAAAGGAGTTATTCTAGATAGGTTACTAAGCAAGGAAAACGTTAAATCTATAGCTACAAGTTCTAAAAATTCTCTTTGGGCTGGCACTCGAGGAAAAGGTTTAAGATACTTTGATGGCGATGCTTGGTACGGGGCGAAAAAAGAACAAGGCTTAGGTGACTGGGCAACTGAAATCTTCATAGATAATAATATTATTTGGCTAGGAGTTACTGGTGCAGGATTATTTCTAGCAAATGAAGAAAAAGCTAAAGAATGGATTTCTCAATTTCCAGATGTTTCAGTAGAAGAAAAACCTCTGGTTTTTAGAAACGGATGCGAAGCAGCTAAAAGCCTACTTAAAGATATTAACTTTTCAAATCAGGTTTCAACTAGAAAAATTGACGACAAACAATATGTATTTTTCAAAGGTCATCAAATATGCCCTAAAGGAAAGGGATATTACAGAAATGACAATTCTCTTGTTTTATTAGATGAGTGGACTATTAGGCTTTTTAAAGACAATAAAAGAACTGAAATTCCGATAGAAAAAGACTATCCCGCGGATCAAATAGATTCTATTCTATACGACTCTTCAAATTCTATTTGGATTCACTCTAAGCAAGAAAGCTTAACAAGGTACAAAGATAGTAAATGGCAAAATCTAGAACTACTAACAAACAATCCTGTTAATTCTACCCTAGAAGATCAAGAACAAAAAATATGGTTTGGCACTAGCCCTGAATTCGATAAAGATAATAAATCCTATAGGGGAAAAAGTTTACATGCTTTTTTAGAAAAAGAATCCGTTGTTAGCTGGGAAAGTTTTGATTCTAAAAACGGTTTAATACAAAACTCTATTTTAGCAATGAATATAAATACTGAAGGCAAGATAGCAATAGGAACAAGAGCTGGCATCAGTGTTGTAAATAAAGACAAAGAAGTATTAAATTATGGTAAAAATATAAACCTTAAAAGAACACATATTACAGACTTAATAATAGATAAAAAAGAAAGAATTTGGCTTTCACATCAATACTTTTCAAAAGGCATTACTTGGATTGAAGATGATAAGATTTATATTCTAGATAAAGATTTATTCAATGATAAAATATCTAAAATAGCATTTGATAGAGCTGGTAGATTATGGATGCTTGCATCTAATGGACAAGTAGGTGTTTATCCAAAGAATTACTTGTACGAAAAAGCTCGTGTAAAAGCATTTAACAAGAAAGCCCTTAGAGCTAGAAGGCTGGATAGGGAGAACTAATAAACTTCCCTACTCTAAACTTTGCTATTCTAAACTTGCCTGGGCCACTGCAACAGTAATCATATTAAATATTTCATCCACAGATGAATATTTCTGCAATACATATGCTGGCTTTTGAAGTCCGATAATAATTGGGCCTACAACCCTAGCCCCAGCTAAACGATGAAGCAATTTAAAACTAATATTTGCAGACTGCATATCAGGAAAAACTAAGATATTTGCTGGCTTATCTAAACTAGAAAAAGAATAATGTGACTCTAGTACAGACTGTTCAACGGCAGCATCTGCTTGCATTTCACCATCAATTATTAAATTAGGCTCTCTAAGTTTAGCCTCACTTACAGCATCTCTAATCATTTTAGTGCTATCAGTTTGCAAGTTACCGAAATTTGAATACGAAAGCATGGCAACTCTTGGCTCAATACCGTGAGTTCTTGCAAATTCAGCAGACATTAATGCAATATCTGTTAACTTCTCTGAATTCATTTCTAAGTTTATTGCAGTATCGGAAAGGAACAGAGTCTTGCCTTTAACTGAAACCATATATAATGCAGCTGCAGTTTTATATTCAGGCTTTAAACCAATAAATTCCAACACTGGTCTTACATTTACGGCATAATTGCAATCTATTCCTGAGATTAAACCATCTACTTTAGACTCACTAAGTAATAATGTTGCAAAAGTATTATTATCTTTTAAGGCAAGTTCTGCATGCTCTCTTGTTATACCTTTTGAATCTTTCTTCTCTAGATACTTCTCAACTAAGGAATCTAATTCTGAATAATCATCTGGTGAGATTATTTCAGTTCCAGCTAGATTAAAGTCCATCTTTTTTGCTGTAGCTAAGATGTCATCTTTATTTCCAATTAGAACAGGTGAGCAAATTTTCTCATTTCTTGCCATTAAGGCTGCAGATAAAACTTTTTCATTTGATGCTTCTGCAAAAGCTATTTTCTTATCTGAACCTGTTTTTTTCGCAATTGCGTAATAATAACTAAGCATTGAGCGAGCTCTATTTTGCTTAGCTTTTAAATCAATTGTGTACTGTTCAATATCTATTTCTTTTCTTGCTACACCTGAATCAATTGCTGCTTTAGCAATTGCAGGAGAAAGATAGTAAAGAACTCTTGAGTCAAAAGGTTTAGGAATTAAATACTCGGGTCCAAAACTAAAATCTTTTCCACCGTAAGCTGCTTTTACATCCTCTGGAACAGGCTCTTTAGCTAAACCTGCAAGCGCTCTTACTGCTGCCATTTTCATTTCTTCATTAATAGACTTAGCTCTTACATCAAGCGCTCCTCTAAAAATAAATGGAAAACCTAGAACATTATTTACTTGGTTCGGAAAATCACTTCTTCCAGTAGCCATAATTACATCATCTCTAGTTTGTTTAGCTAGGTTATAATCTATTTCAGGATCAGGATTTGCCATTGCAAAAACTATTGGATTTTTTGCCATTGATAGTAACATTTCAGGGCTAACTAAATCTTTCGCAGATAAACCGATAAAGACATCCGCACCTGTCATTGCATCTTCTAGAGTTCTTTTTTCAGTTTCTGTAGCGTATTTTTCTTTAATAGGATTCATTCCTACTTCTCTGCCTTTAAAGATTACACCTTTTGAATCTATCATTAAAATGTTTTCTCTTTTAACTCCAAGGCTAATATATAGGTTCACACAAGCAACTGCTGCTGCCCCTGCCCCACTTACAACCATTTTAATTTCAGAAATTTCTCTTTTTGTAATTTCAATAGCATTTAACAATGCCGCACCAGCAATAATTGCTGTTCCGTGCTGATCATCATGAAAAACAGGTATGTCTAGCATTTCCTGAAGTCTTTTTTCTATTTCAAAACATTCTGGAGCTTTAATATCCTCTAGGTTTATTCCACCAAAAGTAGGCCCCATTGTTGAAACTGCTTCAATGAACTTCTCAGGGTCAGGACAATCAAGCTCCAGATCGAAAACATCGATGTCGGCAAAAGCTTTAAATAAACAACCCTTTCCTTCCATTACTGGTTTTGAAGCTTCTGGACCAATATTTCCTAAGCCAAGTACTGCAGTTCCGTTACTGATAACAGCTACTAGATTCCCCTTAGAAGTATAGCGGTAGACATCTTCTGGATTCTTTTCAATTTCCAAACACGGCTTTGCTACCCCTGGGCTATATGCCAAAGATAAATCCCTAGAAGTCGCACAAGGTTTTGTAGGCGTAATTGATATTTTTCCAGGTGTAGGAGATTCGTGATATTTTAATGCTGGGTCTTTTTCTGTCATGTTTTTTTCAACACTTTGCTTTTAGCTTCATTGCCAAATATTTATTGCTAAATATTCTTTAGTGTTTTTCCTTAGAATTTATTTTCTTATTACAAAAATCTACGAATGAATCTACACTCATAGAACCTAAATCGCTTCCATCTCTAACTCTTACAGTAACTTCATTTGAAGTTTCTTCTCTTTTTCCAATTACAAGCATGTAAGGAATTTTTTGAGTTTGAGCATTTCTAATTTTATAATTTAGAGTATTACTACTTTGATCAATCTCTACTCTAAAACCTTTTTTATTTAATTCTTCATAAACGCCTTTAGCGTAGCTTTCAAATTTTGCAGAAACAGGAACAACAACAGCTTGTGTAGGAGCTATCCACACAGGAAATGCTCCTGCAAAATGCTCTAAAAGCACTCCAAAAAATCTTTCCATTGAACCAAGTAAAGCTCTATGAATCATATAAGGTCTATGGCTATTGCCATCTTCACCTATGTATTTTAAATCAAAACGGTCAGGTAAATTAAAATCAAATTGAACTGTGCTTAATTGCCACTCACGTTCAATTGCATCCTGAACACAAATATCTATTTTAGGTCCGTAAAAAGCCCCGTCTCCATCTTTAACTTCAAATGGAACTCCACTTCTTTCTAATGCAGCTCTAAGAGCATTTTCTGCATCATCCCATTTCTGCTCATCACCAACTCTTTTCTCAGGTCTTGTACTTAGATAAACTGTAAAATCATCAAAACTAAAATCTTTTAAGATACCAAGACTGAAACTTAGCACTTCATCAATCTCAGCAGGCATTTGATCTGGTCTACAAAACAAATGCGCATCATCTTGAGTAAAACCTCTAACTCTTGTTAGACCGTGCAATGTTCCACTTCTTTCAAATCTATAAACTGTTCCCCACTCAGCAAAACGAAGTGGCAAGTCTCTGTATGAACGTAAATTACTGGAAAAAATTTCAGCATGAAATGGGCAATTCATTGGTTTTAGATAATACTCTAAACCATCAATATCTATTGGCGCATACATAGAGTCTTTATAAAATTCTAAATGCCCACTAGTTTCCCAAAGAGTAGATCTTCCAACATGAGGAGTGTATACGAAATCATAACCTGATTTTTCATGCTCTTCTTTGCAATACTTTTCAATTAAATGCCTAACTAAACCACCTTTTGGATGCCATAAAATCAAGCCCCCACCAACTGTTTCAGGATTAGAACTAAATAAATTTAACTCCTTTCCAAGTCTTCTATGGTCTCTTTTTTTAGCTTCTTCTAAATTATGTAAATACTGCTCTAAGTCTTCTTTATTTAAAAAAGCAGTTCCGTATATTCTTTGAAGCATGGTGTTTTTCTCATCACCTCTCCAATAAGCACCTGCGACATCTAATAATTGAAAATGTTTAACTTGATTTGTAAATCTAAGATGAGGTCCAGCGCATAAATCTACAAAGTCTCCATCTTGATAAAAAGAAGCGTTCTCACCCCTTGCTAAAATTTCCTCTAATAACTCCACCTTGTAAGGCTCAGATTTAACTTTTTCTTTTGCTTCCTCGTTTGTTAATTCAAGTCTTTCAAAAGTATGTTTTTCTTTAATAATTTTTTTCATCTCCGCAGAGATTTCTTCTAAGTCTTCTGGAACAAATGGTTTAGTAACTTCAAAGTCATAATAAAAGCCATCTTTAGTTGCAGGACCAATCGCAAGCTTTGCTTCTGGATAAAGTCTTTTAACTGCCTGGGCTAAAACATGAGACATACTGTGACGATAAAATTTTCTTACCTCTGCGGTATCCTCTTTAAGTTTTAAAATTTTAGTAGTCCCACCTGTTTGAATTGGTGCTTGAAAATCAATTAGCTTCCCTTCTACCTCAATGCCAACTGCATCCTTAAGGGCATCTTTTCCTAGTTGCACAACGACATCAAAGGCTTTAGTGCCTGACTCGAAAGGTACAGTTTTTCCATCGTTAAATACGAGCTTTTCACTCATGACCACAAATCTCTCCGCTAGAACTTTTGGCGAGCGGTTAAAGTGCCATATTTATTGAAGAAGATAAAATTAATCTTTTGTTAAATTGATTTATTTTTTGCTGTTTTCAACTATTTCTTTAGGAATTGAAAAAGTATCTACACTATTTTGGTCTTTATTGCTGAATGAGAAATCAGATTTAGCAGTGTTTAGAGTTGTTAATAAGCTAGTTAAAACTTTATTATTATTATTAAAATTTCTAGATTCTTTTTTGCCTTTAATATTTTTCACACTAGCAGCAACTACAAAATCTCTTGGGAAGAAACCATTCACCGTTGCATCTGCATGAGCAAGATAAGGAAAAGAAATAGTCATCATAAAACCAAATATGAATACAACTGCCAAAATGTCTTCTGATTTAATCATTAATTTAATTTCCTACTAATATAGCCTATTAATGTAAAAAGCTACTTTAACTAAGATGTCGGTAATAAACAATAGATTCATGAGTTTTTTTACGTACATACTCAATTTAATTTTCTACAAGCTACTATTAGATGATAACATCCTATAATGATTAATAATCCTTGGAAAAAGCTAAGCTCTAAATATATCTATAAAAATGACTGGATAAAGCTAAGAGAAGATAAAGTTATTAGACCAGATGGCAAAAACGGCATTTACAGCGTAGTAGAAACTAGAACTGCAACAGGAGTCGTTGCGCTAGATTCTGATAATAATATTTTTTTAGTAGGTCAATACAGATACCCTTTAGATATATACTCTTGGGAGATTATAGAAGGAGGGGCAGAAGATAATGAATCTGCAATTGAGGCTGCAAAAAGAGAGCTACTCGAAGAAGCAGGAATTATTGCTAAGTCTTGGCAACAACTAGGTGGAGAATTACACTTATCAAATTGTCATTCATCTGAAGTTGGTTACGTTTTTCTAGCAAAAGATTTAGAGTTTAAAGAAGCAAATCCTGAAGGGACAGAAGTACTTGAAATAAAAAAGATGCCTTTTGAAAAAGCTTATGAAATGGTGAGCGATGGGGAGATTACTGACTGCATGAGTATTATTGCAATAGAGAGAGTTAAAAAAATAATCTAGTAAAGAAAATATTATGATTGAATCAGGTATAATAGTTTATTCATTTATTCTTGCTGGAATAATAAGCGTAATATGTTTTGGTGTTTTTATATGGATTAATCTTAAAGATAGGGATCTTGATGAAGATCTTTACTCCAAGAAAAAGAATATACGAAATATTGTTTCAAAACATAAGCATACTGGGGAAGTTGAAGACGAGTCGATTGATAGTTTGAAGAAGTATTCGGTTAGTGGGAAAAGGAGTACCAGCACAGAGGGCACAAAGGGGGAAGGAGACGCGGAGGGGAAAGATAGGATCTCTCACAGAGACACAGAGAGCGCAGAGGATATAAAAGAAAGCCTTGAAAAAGATACTAAGGAAAATATTGAGGGAGAAGACAAAGAAAATTCAACTAAGAAGTATAGCAGAGAAGCAAAAGAACAAAGAGAGCAGGAGCAGGAGCTTGAAGACGATATAATTTCAGAACCAATGAGCAAAGAAAAATACAATGCTCAATTTAAGCCTAAAAAATAAAGCTAAAAAGCGCATAAAAATAACTTCTTATGCGCTTTTTATAAAACTGATAAAAAATGTTTAAATTTTATTCAAACAATCCAGGAACCGAGTGATATCTCTCACCAGTGTCGTAGTTAAAGCCAATTACAGTACTTCCTTTTGGAATATCTGCTAGCTTATTCTGTATTGCTGCAAGCGTTGCTCCAGTAGAAATCCCAACAAAAATTCCTTCTTCTTTCACACATCTTACTGCCATTTTAAATGCATCATCTGCACTAACCTTAACAACTCCGTCAATTACTTCTGAATTATAAATATCAGGAATAAACCCAGCACCAATTCCTTGTATTGGATGTGGCCCAGGGCCCTCTCCAGATAAAACTGGACTAGTATCAGGCTCAACTGCATGAACTTGAATTTTAGGAAATTTTTCTTTTAATACTTCAGCGCAACCAGTTATGTGCCCACCAGTTCCAACTCCAGTAATCATAAAATCAACTCCTTCAGGAAAATCTTTGATGATTTCTGGTGCCGTAGTTTTTTTATGAATTTCTACATTTGCTTGATTTTTAAATTGTTGTGGAACCCAAGATTTAGAATTTGCTTTTGCTAATTCATCAGCTTTATCAATTGCCCCTTTCATTCCTTTTTCTTTAGGAGTTAAAACTAAGTTAGCACCAAGTGCAGCTAAGTATTTTCTTCTTTCTAATGACATAGACTCTGGCATTACAAGTGTAAGCTTATAGCCTTTAACTGCGGAAACCATCGCTAAGCCAATTCCAGTATTTCCTGAAGTAGGTTCAATAATTTCACTATCTGCATTTAACAAATCTTTAGCTTCTGCATCTTCAATCATTGAAAGCGCAATTCTATCTTTAATACTTCCACCTGGGTTAGCTCTTTCTAATTTAAGCCAAACATTAACACCTGAATCTTTAAAAAGACGGTTTATTTTTACGTGAGGAGTGTTACCAATTGTATCTAAGACGTTTTCTGCTTTCATTTCTATAATCCTATGACTAAATTCTTATGTAATATACGCTGTTACTATATACTAGTTGCTGGTTAACTTAAATCAAATCAGAACTAGTATATTGCCGAGTGCAACGGGAGACAACAATATATTTGACTTAGGCTGATTTTTAGTAAGATTAAGCAAAAGCTATCAGGCTAAAAATTAACCTAAGTCAAATATATTAGTATTGTTCTTCTACTTCTGCAACAAAGGGGAATTCCCATAGCAAATAGTCTTTTTCACCTATACTAATCCAGATCTCTTCAGTGTAATCTAAATACATATAAATAAATTTACCATTTCTTGAGACTTCTAAATCATAGTCATTTTCTATGGGAATGTTTAATTTCCCAATTTGAGTAGTTAAAAACTCTTTTATTTCTCGATCTGATTTATCACTCGCTCTCTTAGCTTGAGCATGCATATGGCCAACAAATTCGTAATAATTATAATGAACAGGAACAACCCTGAAAGCTGCATAAATAGCTGCACCAAAAATAGCTAATAAAAAAAGCATTCCTGGTTGACTGATTCCTCTTTCTCTACTGCTAAACTTTGGCTTTCTTGAAGATTTCAACATATCAGCCTATAAAATACTCTAAATGTCTAAAATTAGTCCAATAAAATTTATTCTCCCAGGTCTTTTCCTCCTCGTTTTAGGGGCAGGTAATATCTACATTGGTTCTTCTAAGGTAAGCGAATATCAAAATGTTTTAATTGAATTAGAGAAGCAACAGCCTTCTAATTTTAAAAACACTTCTCCACTAAAAAGATTGAGGCTTGCTGAACAATCTGCAGATAGGATTTATCAAAGATTAGGAGAGGCAAAAAATAGAATTTCTTTTTACCAACTAGTAGTCTTTGGTGGTAAGTGCTTTTTCATACTTGGGATCATCCTTTTATTGATTTCCCTTTTTATGAAAAAATCAAAAAAAGAAGAAACAATAAAAAACCCTGAGAAAGAACTCGAAAAAGAAAACGCTACAGTGCTCTAAACCCTTCGTCAGTTTTTAATCTTTTCTTTTCTACGTGAGTTGATATAGCTACTTTAATAACTTCATCAATAATTTCAGTATATAAATAATTTGGTTTTGATTTAGCCCAGAGGTAATGTGCCATTGAACCAGGAATCGGATTTAACTCGTTAAAATAAAGTTTATTCTTTCCGGTATCACAAATAAAATCATACCTAGAGATACCTGCTGACTTTAAAATATTAGCGGCTCTTAGGGCATTCATAATAACTCTTTGTTTTAAATCTGGATCTAAATCTTGTGGGTCTATTACCCTAGACAAACTTGCCATACCTGAAGCACCTTCGCTTGGCCCTTTTTTACCTTTTCCAGAGCGTAAGTATTTATCCTCGTATGTTAAAACTTCATCACTAGCTACAGGAATTTCAACTACAGATGCTTTATAACCCTCACTTGTTAACATAACAGAAACATTTATTTCCATGATATCAACCACACAAGGCTCAATAATAGCTTGATAATCTCTATCGAAAACAGCTGTTAACCCAGCAGATAACTCTTGGTCGTTATTCACTTTAGCTACTGCAACACTTGAGCCTAAATGAACAGGCTTAACAAAAAGCGGGAAATCACCAAGAGTATCTTTAACTCTTGATAATTCTGATTTCATATCTTTACTAAACTCTGCTTTCTCAACAACACAATCAGGTAAAGTTGGAATACCTTTATCTCTTAGCACGGCTTTACATAGCACCTTATCCATAGCTATCGCGGAAGCAGTTACACTACTTCCGCTATACGCAACATTTGCTAGCTCTAGTAATCCTTGAATACATCCATCTTCACCAAACTGACCGTGAAAGGCAGGAATAAAAACATCAGCTGGAATAAACTCTTCTTTACCCATGCCTAGGAAATTCTTTTTATTTAAAACTTTAAGTCCCTGCTGAGCGCTACTTTCAGCTGGAATTGGCAACAGTGCAACTTGAGTAATATCTTTTAAAGAAGCTGGTGCATTTTTATATATGCTTTTATCTCTTAGCTCATCTCCACAATACCATTTCCCGTCTTGAGCAATATATAATGGCAAAACATCGTAAGTATCAGTATCTACCGCATTAACAACTTCAAGCCCTGTAATAATAGAAATTTCGTGTTCGTTAGATCTTCCACCAAACATTACTACTACTTTTTTCTTCATACTCGCTCCTTAATGCTTCCGTCTCTTAAAGCTTAAAATCTAATTCAAATAAATCTGGTAAATCATTTTCGATTAAAACCACATCACCTGCTTTTTTATCTTTAGCTAAATACTCAAATGCCTCAGACCTATTTTTGACTGACAGTATATTCTCAAAATCCATACTTTCAAGCCCTTCAATTATAGCTTTGCTATTAACATCCCCTACAACATAAACTTTATCACATACTTCTGCAGCTACTCTAGCTATATTGAAATTTTCTTCATACTGCTTATCTCCTAAATCAACCATACCTGGAGTAAGTAAGATTTTTCTCTGTCCTGATAAATCTCTTAAAACTTCAAGTGCAGATAAAAAACCAGCAGGATTAGAATTATAAGCATCATTAATTTGTGTATAGTCCTGATATGAAACTACTTCTAATCTATTATTTACTGGTTTTATATTCCTAGCATACGCAATTACATATTCAGGATCCGCCCCAAGCTCACAGGCCATAGAAAAAGAAGCTGCAAAATTAGATAAAGCTGCAAATCCATGCATAGATAAGAAACCTTCATATTTTTTTTGCTCCCAAGTAATCTCAAACTTAGTTCCAGAAGCTAATGTTTCTTTTTTCTCTAAATAACAAAACCTTTCATTTACATTTAACTCAAGATCTTTATTTTCAGGTTTCAGAGAATACAAAACATTTATTCTTTTAGGATACATTCTTGCTATTTGAAGCGAGCCTGCATTATCTGCATTGCAAACTAAAATTCCATCATCTGGTATTGCTTGAGCCAATTCAGATTTTGCTTTTAAAACACCTTCATCCCCACCCATTCTCTCTAAATGCATTCTACCAACGGCTGTAATAATACCAACATCTGGTGGAGTGAAATCACATAGCCTTTTAATAGAGCCAGGTCTATACGCTCCCATTTCAATTACAGCGAATAGGTTAGACTCGTCTAAGTTTTCTCTTATTGCTCTTGTAATCCCCATCGGAGTATTAATACCTTTTTGTGGCCAAAAAGTAGGTGCAAGAGCTGAGTTTAGAATCGCCCCAAGCATATTCTTAGTGCTAGTTTTACCGTAACTTCCAGTTACTCCTATTGTTTTAGGGGCAACTTTTTCAAACTTTTCTTTAGCTTCATTTAAAAAACTAGCTTGTCTCTTATCCTCTCCAGGTTGCAATAACCAAATCGCTAAGCATAAAAATAAAGGGGTAGCCTGAATAAAGATTATAGAAAAAAAGATTTTAGTGCTCAAACAAAAAGTACATATAAGGAAAAGTAAGAAATAAGCACAAATTACTAAGAAGAAAGAGGTGTTAAAAATTCTTTTTGCTCTTTTGGTTAAATTTAATTTAATCTTCCCATCTTTTCTCGGATTAGGTTCATTTTGAATAATAGAGACAAGACCAATTAAAGTAATTAATGAAAAAACAATTTGATAGTGAAACGAAGAAGAAACGAGACTTAAAATAAAAAGTATGGCTAAAAGTGAAGTAGCTTTAGTATCAAAAAAACTTTTTTCTTTAATCCACCTTAAGAATCTTTCAATACTGTATTCTTCCTGTTGTAAGAATCTTAAATACTGCTCAAGTCTCTTAAAAAAGAAAAAAAGAACTGAAGCTATAAATATAATTTGAGGGTAATATGCCATTATTTAATCAACCACCATTTAAGCAAGGAGATATTTGTTAATTTTATGAGCTATCATATGAGCATTTGCACCTAAAAATGGAACATGATCCATACCTTTTAATAAAACAAATTTAGAATTTTTTAGCATCTTATTAAAACGTCTTCCCATTTCTTCAGGGGTTTCAGTATCCTTCTCCCCCCAAAGCAATAAACACTCTTTATCAATCTCTACTATCTCAGTTGTTAAATCTTCATTTACAGTTTTAACAAAAATAGCCCTCATTGGGCCCGCATTTAAATAATCAGGAGATGCAAACTTTGGAATAAACCAATTTTTAAAACTTTGAGTCCCAACAAATTTATCTACAAATTTTAATATATTTCTTAGAATTCCAATTATTTTAAATTTAACTTTCTTCGAAAGCTTTCTATTAGGTTTAATTCCAGAAGAATTTATTAAAACGAACTTTTTAACTTTTTCAGGAAAAAGAAAAGTAAACTTTAAAATAGTTTTTCCACCAAAAGAATGTCCGACAAAAAAAGCATTATTTATATTCTTTTGAGTCATATAGTCATTAATACACTCAGCAAAATCTTTCATTCCCCAAGTAGAGCTAGGAACTTCACTTTTACCATGTCCCGGCAAGTCGATTAAATGAACTTGAAATTTAGAAGCAAGCAACTGACCGAGTCCATTCGTAATTTCAATTGAATGTCCCCAGCCATGCAACAACAGCAAAGTAGGATTTTCATTATCACCAATTACTACGGAATTTATGTTCATTATAAAAAAATAGCCTTTAATAAGTATTCTATTGTCTATAGCAACTCTGAGCAATATACTATTTTTAGAAATACGAACTACAATTTAAACCAAAGCGCACCTAAGATATGAGTAAAAAAATTGATGAATCTAACTATTCTGCTCAGACCAAGTTAATTCATGGTAAATCACAAACTGATGCTTGGGATTACTCCCACCATGTAGTTCCACCACTTGGAAAGTCCTCTACTTACAGACTAGACTCAGCAAATAGAGGGGCAATGGGATTTGAAGCCTTTGCGAAACTCTACCCTGATGACCCTGGATTTAAACCCGTATACATTTACGAAAGACTTGGTGAGCCAAGTAA
>CAYOZL010000018.1:0-12838 GCA_964408435.1 uncultured Bdellovibrionales bacterium
CTGATAAAACATTCAATCAATATAAACTATTAATTTAATTGGGGATTTAGAATTATGGGCGATCACATTTCAGATGGAGCTATTAAAATTCTTGAAATAATTGGTGTTTCTTCAAAAAACTTTGAAGATGCAGTTCATCAAGGAGTAAATAAAGCAGCAGAATCAGTAAAAGGAATTACTGGTGTTGAAGTTTTAAAACAAAGTGCAAAAGTTAAAGACGGTAAACCTTACCAGTACAATGCGCACTTAAAAGTTGCTTTTGTAGTAAAGTAAAAAAAATAGATTTCCTCAGGGTTGATAATGCACCCTGAGGGACTCGAACCCCCGACACATTGGTTCGAAGCCAATTGCTCTAATCCAACTGAGCTAAGGGTGCATATAAATAAAGTTAAATATAGAAATCGATTTATTGCAAATAAATAAATTCTTCCTCTGCGCCTCTGTCCTCTCTGCGATCTCTGTGAGATAATCTTCTCATGTTCATAAGCATCTTCGATCTATTCTCTATTGGTATCGGCCCATCTAGTTCTCACACAGTAGGCCCAATGAGAGCTGCTAAGATGTTTGCTCAACACTTACAGAAAAAAAAGCTCTTAAATAAAACTACTAAAATTAAAATTCATTTATACGGCTCTCTTGCATACACTGGAAAAGGCCACGGCACTGACAAGGCTCTTTTAATGGGACTAGAAGGAAGTACTCCTAAGCAAGTTGATGCGGACTTAATAGATCAAAAAGTTGAAGAGATTAGCAAGAAGAACAAGTTAAAACTTTTAGGCAAAAAAGACTTAGAATTCATAGTTAAAGAACAAATAGTATTTAATAAAAAGGAAACTCTACCACTACACTCAAATGCAATGAAGTTTGAGGCCATCACAAATAGTAAAATTGAAAAGAATAAAAAAATTGAAAAAATTTACTACTCTGTTGGTGGAGGATTCATACTAGGGGAGAAAGGAGTTGTAGGCTCTAAAAAAGAAGCGTCTTTTGACTTTAGTAGCGGTGATGAATTATTAAAATTTTGCAAAGAAGAAAATAAATCAATTAGTGAAATCGTTTTACTAAACGAAGCAGAGCATCTAGCTGAGAAAGAAATAAAAAGAAAAATTCTAGAAATTTGGCAAGCGATGAGTGACTGCATTTATAAAGGCATAAAAACTAAAGGCCACTTACCAGGTGGATTAAAGATAGAAAGAAGGGCACCGAATTTATACTTAAAAACAAAAGACAATAAAGATGATCTGGCATCCTTAGACTGGTTAAGCCTTTGGGCAATTGCAGTAAACGAAGAAAATGCTGCAGGAAAAAGAGTTGTAACAGCACCTACAAATGGAGCAGCAGGGATTATTCCATCTGTAATTAAATATTATTTAGAGTTTTGCAAAGGTGATGAAGAAGGAATTTGCAAGTTCTTACTAACCGCTGCTGCAATTTGTTCTCTTTATAAGCAAAACGCTTCTATCTCTGGTGCAGAATCAGGTTGCCAAGGCGAAGTCGGGGTTGCTTGCTCAATGGCTGCAGCTGCCCTAACTGAAGTAAATGGGGGCACTGTTGCACAAGTAGAGAACGCAGCGGAGATTGCAATGGAGCATCACCTAGGTCTAACTTGTGACCCTGTTGGAGGAAGAGTTCAAATCCCATGCATTGAAAGAAATGCACTTGGTGCTGTAAAAGCAGTAACTGCTTCGAGACTTGCGATGAAAGGAGATGGCACACATAAAGTTTCTCTAGATAAAGTAATTAAAACCATGCACGAAACGGGCAAGGACATGAAGGATAAATACAAAGAAACATCACGTGGTGGCTTAGCGGTGAATGTAATTGAGTGCTAACTTTTCTGAAATTGATGTCTTACTACTTAAGACAATTTATTCTGATGACTCTAAAATAATTAAAGAAAGTTGGAATTTATTCCAAACTAAATTCTCACTAGATACTGACATAACACATAGTTCATACAGACTAATTGTGCCTGCCTACCTCAGTGCTAAAAAAAATGAATGTATAATCAAAAATGAGAATAAGATAGAAGGCATAAGAAGGAAAAATCTATTTCACAATAATCTGCTATTAAATCAGATTAAACAAATCCCTAAGGATACCCCCTTTAAGCTATTAGGAGAGTTTAGCTCTTCAATGTTTTTAAAAAGAGATTTGTCATTATCACAAATAGACAAACTTGAGCTACTCATAGAGCCTAAACTTGTTAAAATACTTACTCAAAACCTAAAAGAACTAGGATGGAAAAATGAATCGCAAATCCTACAGAAGAATGGGATGGAACTAGAAATTAAATCATTTGCTACAAAATCAAGACCAACAAAATCTTTCAATAAATTGTTTTATAAAATTCTCAGTAAAGCGGACTTCAATGGTCAAAGCGTGACATTACCTCCGAAAGAATCCTTATTTTTTCAGTCTATAATTAACTGGTGCCATCCTTACCTTGATAATAGTTATAGAGTTTATGAAATTTTAGAAATAATTAGCGACTCCCAACAAGACTTAAAACATAAAAATATAATTGAACTAGCAAAAAAGAGTGGCAATCTTGAGATCCTAGAACTAGGATTAAATAAAGTTAATAATATAATTGCTAAAAAAGAAATTAATAATTTAATTAAACTAATTCTCACGACAAATAAAACTCCTTTAGAAGCTTCTAGAAAAAAAGCGAATAGCACTTCAAAGTATTTAATTTTAAATAAGTGGAGGAAAAAATACTATGATATAGCTAAAAGAACTAACAGTAGCAACACTGTAATAATTTCCCTGTTAGCAATAATTTCTAAACTCAAAAATACTCTTTGCAAATGCTCAAAATAATAAATTTCATTTATATTTTCTCTGGTTATAGATTAATAAGAAGAATTAGATTCCTCTTAAAAGGTAAAAAAGAAGAGATCGTTAAACAAGTATGAACAGAACAATACGACAGACATAGCAACACTCATTTTATTGTTAAAGTTGGAGCCCATGATGGAATAACAAGAGACCCTTGGAAATATATTTACGACAGGCCAAAGTGGGGTGGCTTACTTATTGAACCATGCCCATATAATTTCAAGAGTTTAAAAGAAAATTTCTCAAAATCTAATAAATTCATTCTAGAAAACATTGCGATAGATAATGCGAACCAACGCAAAAAGAATTCTATTTCATTAAAGAGAGCACGAAATATGAGCTAGACGAACTTCCTTACTACTTCGATACGATAGGGTCATTTGATAAAAATCATATCATAAAAATCTTAGATGAAAATTCAGATATAGATATTGAGCCTTACATCACTAGCAAGCTTGTTAAAACTGAAAAATTATCAAACTTACTTAAAAGACATAAAATTGAAAAAATATCCCTTTTACACATTGATGCTGAGGGCTATGATTTCGAAGTACTTTGTTCACATGACTTTGATAAAATTAAAACTGATGCCGTATATATTGAACATTCACATATGAGCAATGACGCCAAGAATAAGGCAAAGGAACTATTAATAAATCACAACTTTATAGTTTACGACTTTGGCTTAGACTATTTTGCCTTAAATAAAGCTAGCCAAGTCCCTAATTTAATTGACTCTTTATTCACTCCCCTCTGCTTTTAATACTTTTTATATATAATTTGAAACTAAGTTATTCCTAATTCCATCTTTATAGTTGTTGCACCACTACGTAATTATTATGAGCATTTTAATAGAATGAAGAAATTGAAATCTAAACTAACTATAAAAAAAGACACTACTATTTATGATTACTTTGACGACGAAGTTGTAGTTGTAAACTTAGATAAAGGCAGTTATTTCTCTTTGAGAGATGAAGCTTGTTTCCTCTGGAAAATAATCGACAAATGCAAAGACATTGAAGAGCTACTAACAGTTTCTGGCAAGCATGAAAATCAAGATTTTAAATCTAAAATAGAAGGATTTATCGACAAAGCTAAAGAAGAAGGTTTAGTTTTTGAAACACAAGACATAGAAACCTCTGCTCTAAGCGAAGAAGAAAAAGAAAATATATTAAAATTTGAATCGTATCCTAAAATTGAAAGGTATACTGACATGCAAGAACTTCTATTATTAGACCCCATTCACGAGACTACTGAAGATGGCTGGCCTAAAAAGTAAAAAACTCCCACAAGAATACTTTGAACAATTATTTAATCTGTGGGAACAGGCTGTTTCAAATACTCATAAGCATAGTGAGCATTTTTCCCTATGCGGAAAGAATGTTAAATTTCATGGCGCTGGAAAACAATTAATAGATAAATTCAAAAAACCATTCCTACATGGATTAAACAACAAAGAGGAAACAAAAGCAGACCTAGAAATATTTTTTTGGGATACTAAATCTACAAATATAAATATGCCTCCACCTCCTTGGAGTCATGAAAATTTCTCTATAAGAGGAGACATCGCTAGTCATACAAATGAGAATATAAAAACATTTTACAATTGGAAAACTGGTGAAGTTACTTGTTTAAACATTGCTTTAAATAAAGCTGTCTATTGGATTAAAAGTCATGAGGATCTTGGACTTAATGACTACTCTCATCCCTTAAACTCAATTTTTGCTCCCTGGTTAAGTAAGAACAACATGTTACTAATTCACTCTGCAGCTATAAGCGAAGACAATAGAGCTATTTTAATTACAGGCAGAGGAAATATAGGCAAATCAACTACTGCATTAACGTGCGCAGAAAACGGTCTAGGCTACATTTCAGATGATTACGTTGTATATAATACTATTGATAAAAGTTTATATTGCTTGTTCTCTAGTGGAAAAAGAAGAACTGAATCTAAGATTACGCATGACAAATTAAACAGAAACTTATCTAAAGACCCAGATACGAGCACAGAAAAACAAACATTCTTTTTTGGCAATGATGAGGAAATTAATATAGTCCATAAATCTAAATTAAATGCCATCTTCATACCTGAAATTACAGACAACAAAGAACCAAAAATAGTAAAGACAGATAAAGAAGATATATATAAGGCATTAATTTTAAGCAGCATGCGCTATCTACCGGGGAACAACAGTTGCGAACTCAATAAAATGAAAGAATTAATTGAAGAATTTCCTACTTATAAAATAAAATTAAGCAAGGATAAAAAAGCTGTAGCAAAGTGTATTCAAAACTTCATAGACAAAAAACAATGATAAGTGTAGCTGTAGTTATTACGGCATATAACTCTGAGAAATACCTAGCAAAAGCTATTAAAAGTGCTTTATCGCAAAGTTATAAAGACTTAAAAGAAATAATAGTAATAGATGACGGCTCAACAGACTCAACTGCAGAAATTGCATCAAGCTACAAAGAAGTAAAGTTAGTCCAACAAAAAAACCAAGGACCTTCTTCTGCTAGAAACTTAGGAATAAAAGAAAGCAGCTCAGATTTAATTAGCTTTCTTGATGCAGATGACTACTGGCATAAAGATAAAATAGCGAAACAAGTAGAACTATTTAAAAAAAATACAGAACTTGGTTTCTGCCTTACTTTTATGAAAGTTTTTTCAGATTCAGATTCTTTAGATGAAAAACACAAAAAACAAGTTGGAAAAGTAGAACCCTGCCCTTTACCTTCATCTTTAATGGTTAAAAGAAAAGTTTTTAATGAAATTGGATTGTTTGACCTTGCACTTAATCAATCCGAAGATACTGACTGGCTTTTAAGAGCAATAGACAGTGGAATAGAACTTGCCCATGTAAAAGAACCTCTTGTCTATAGAAGGCTACATGAAGAGAACCTATCATACGAAGACAGCAACGAATTAAAAAGTTTTCTTAAAGTCCTTAAAAGATCGATTGATAGAAAAAGAGGCTAGAGATAAATGGGAAAGATTAGCGTTTCTGTTGTTATCACTTCTTTTAACTCAGAGGAATATATTAACGAATCTATTTCATCAGTTAAAGCACAAATATTTTCTCCATTAGAAATAATCTTAATTGATGATGGCTCAAATGATAAGACAATTGAGATTGCTAAAAGACACAAAGAAGTTCAAGTGCATTCACAAAAAAATATGGGACCATCTTCTGCTAGAAATAAAGGCTTAGAGATATCTAATGGAAGCCACATTGCCTACCTAGACGCAGACGATTTATGGGAAGCAAATAAATTAAAATTACAAGTAGAATTCATAGAGAATAATCCAAATATAAATATTGTTGCAGGGAAGATGCAAGAATTTAAGGGCAAGGAAGTAGACGAGGCAAAACTATGTCCTCTACTTAGCTGCATATTAATAGAAAAAAAAGTCTTCACTGAAATAGGCAAATTCGATGAGAAATTAAGAGTTTCAGAAGACTCTGAATGGCTACTACGAGCTAACAAAAATAATATTAAAATTCACTACTTAGAAGAAGTTATTATAAAAAAAAGAAAACATAACAAAAATATAAGTTCTGATACTCTTAAAGTTCATAAAGAGTTATTATCAAGTCTCCATAAGCACATGAAAGTTAAAAGATGAAAGTTGATGTAATAATACCTGTATTGGACTTAGAGAAATACATTAGAGAATCAATAAACAGCGTTCTAGAACAAAAATTTATTCATAAAATATACATCATTGATGCTGGTTGCTCAGACAATTCAATTTCAATCGTAAAACAAATCGAATCTAATAAAGTCAATATTATTCAGAATAATGGGAAGTTAAATGCTTCTAAAGCAAGAAACGTAGGAGTAAAGCTTTCTAACGCTAAATTTATATCATTTTTAGATGGAGATGATTTTTGGCTTAACAATAAAATAGAAATGCAATTATCATACTTAGAAGCAAACTTTAATAATATATGCTTTTCAGAAGTTGAACAATTCTATTCTGAAGAATTAAATGAAGAAGAGCGTAAAAAAATAAAAGTTGATACTGAACCTAGCTCTTCTCCTCACGTAGGCACAATGTTATGTAGTAGAGAAACATTTAATTTAGTTGGGCTTTTTGATGAAAGCTTAAAATATGGTGAGTTTATTGATTGGTTTATTCGAGCAAAAAACAAAAAAATAGACTATAAAGTACTTAATAAAACTTTTATGAAACGCAGAATACATCAAACCAATACTGGTAGAGTGAGAAAAAATGATAGAATTGATTTAGTTAAAATTTTAAAAAAATCTATTATTGATAAAAAAATAAAAAAATAAAAAATGAATTTGAATGAACAAATTTTTGAAAATGCTTTAAGAGAAATACTTTCTAGCCTAGAAGAAGACAAAGAAAATAAAAACTTTTTTAGTAACTCACATAAACAAAACAATAAAAAGATTTCTGTAATTTACGAAATAGCTAGATTACACAATCTGCATATTATTTTTGGAAAATATTTCCACTCATCTATTTTAAGAGAAAACAAAGAATATCAACTTTTCATAAATGATTTTTTACACAATAGAAAAAGAAATATTTTCCAAATAAGTAGTTTTTTACAACTCTCTAAACAGCTAGAGCTACACGATATCAAACCTATTTTTTGGAAAGGCATACATTATCATTTACTTTACTATCCGAAGTCTATTCCAAGACAAATGGGAGATATTGATTTAGAAATAGAGCCTGAGAACTTATCAAAATTTAATGAAATAATGCTCTCACTTAATTACAAATCCAAGAGAGTTGCTAAAGAGGCTGTTCACTACACAAATTCAAATTCAGTAAAATTTGATGTGCATACAAAAGTAAAACTCTTTAAAAATAGAGCTCCTGACTTAAGAAGGAAAAAAGTTAAGTATAATAATCATAGTTTTTTTGTTTTAGAACCTCATGCAGAGCTTAAACTTTGCTTAGATCATAGTCTTGGGCATATGAAAGACCAAGGTCTAAATCTAAGAGCGTTTCTAGACACTTGGCTTATAATTACTAAAAACTATAATGAATTAGAGCTTAAAAAACTACAAGAACTTCTACAAAATAAAAAACATAAAATACTACTTGGTAGCATTATTACATTTATGAAAAATTACACTAATTTTAATATTGAGAAACTAAACTACTATGAGAAATATTCACTCAAGATAGAAATACCAGAGCTTACTTCTCAATGTAAAGTTGCAAGATTTGGCCTATATCAACGAAAAAGAACTTATCTAAAACTTATCTTATCAAGCCTTAGGTTAATAAAAGACAAAACAAAGATAGCTCCGAATATTCACGATGTAATAAAGTCACATAAAAAATTTAATATGATTCATCTTGATTAAAACTAAAGAATACCCATTAAGCCTTTAAGCTCATCATTAGGCTCCCAAGGTGGTTGAAAAACTACCTCTACATCTACTTCTTTAACTTCATCGATTTTTTCAGCCTCTTCTTTAACTTTTCCAACTAATTCAGGCCCTGCTGGACAAGCCATTGAAGTAAAAGTCATAGTTACTTTTAAAAGCCCTTCATCGCTTAAATCAAAGCCATATATTAAACCCATAGTCCAAATATCAATAAAAAGTTCAGGGTCGACTACTGCTTTAAAAGCCTCTATTATACGATCATTAACACTTAAATTAACTTTTGAATCATCAGCCATGTCAAATATATACCTCGAAGAACATAAAATATTTAAAAAGAGTATACGCAAATTCTGTGAAAAAGAAATACTTCCCCTTGTAGACGAATGGGAAGATCTTGGATTCTTTCCAGATACTCTATTTGAAAGATTAGGAAATGATGGCTTCTTAGGCATTCTAATTGACGAAAAATGGGGTGGAGTTGGAAAAGACTTAAGCTACGCATCTGCGTGGTGCGAGGAAATTGGCAGAGTTCCTGCAAATGGACTTGCTATCGCAATAAATATGCACTCTTTAGTAATTACTCCAACTTTAGAGCGCTTTGGAAGTGATGAAGCAAAAGAAAAATTTTTAGAAGATGCAGTTCTCGGGAAAGCTATTGGAGCATACGCATTTACTGAACCCGGGGCAGGAAGTGATTTAAGCAATATTCAAACTAAAGCAGTAAAAGACGGGGATCACTTCATAATTAACGGTAGTAAAACTTTTATTACAAACGGGGCTCGTGCAAAGTTTATTCTTGTTTTAACTAAAACTGATACAAATTCAGGCTACAATGGCTTTACTACCTTTGTAGTTGATACTTCTTTGCCAGGTTTTTCAGTAACTAGAACATTAGATAAATTAGGTTGGCATAGCTCAGATACAGCTGAAATTAACTTTGATAACCTAAAAGTGCATAAATCTATGATTTTAGGGAAAGAAGGACATGGCTGGAAACAAGCTATGAGTTCACTAGAGTGGGAAAGACTAATGTTAACCCTAACTGCAACTGCTGGGGCTCTAAAATGCCTGGAAGATACAATTCAGTACTGTGACGAAAGAAAGGCTTTTGGGAAGAAGATCTCTGAATTTGCTCATACTAAGAAGGTAATTAGCACTAGTTACGCGAGATTAATTGCTGGACGTGCACTTTGCCATAGATGTTTAGCTGACTTAATTGCTGGAAAAGACGTAAGAGTAATGGTTAGTGTTGCAAAGCAAAGCATTTGCGAGTTTGCAATTAAAGTTGCTGATAAATGCTTACAACTTCATGGTGGTTACGGTTATACAACTGAGTTTAAACCTGAGAGATGGTTAAGAGATTTAAGGCTTAATACTATTGGTGGCGGAACAAGTGAAATAATGTCTCAAGTGGCAATTAAGCAGATTCAAAAAGATAAAAAACTTCCTTAAAAAGAAGATAGGAAATTTAGCTTTAGCAGTTTAAAAAATAGATCGTTTGACGTTCTTTTAGGATCGCTCTCCGCCTGTAGAGATTAGTAAGGTATTTAGCGAGCTTCTTTCGAATTGTCTCTAATTATTTTAATTAGAGTCTTTAATTTCTCCAATTAAATCTGTTTTCATTAACCGTACTATTTCTTCGTAGGGGTAACATTGTCCCAAGAGCCACATTAGTTTTGTTGACACTGCTTCCATACTCATTTCTTCTGCTGGAATAACGCCATACTTGAGAGTTTTACGACCTACTTCATTAACCATCATAGATGCTTTTCCAGTTCCAACTTGAGTCATTACTACTATCGGTATTTGTACTTTATGAGCTAATTTCAATTGCTGGTGCAGAGCATGCGGAATATCTCCAGAGCCAAATGCTCTAATAATAATTCCTCTGCACTTACTTTTAATTAAATTAGAAATTTGATCGAGCCCCGTACCGGGTAAAAGAGAGACGCAAGCGATGTTTTTCTCAAAATCTGCTCTAACAGTAAGTGGAAAATCATGTCGATAGGGAAGATCTTTCATAAGATCAGCTCGAACACCAAAGAAACCGACCTCTCCTCTCGCTCTGAAGGAATCAAAGCTTACATAATCATACTCAGAAACTTTCTTTGCATGTATGCCCTTTATTACCCTTGAGCCAAAAATTAGATAAACTCCCGATATATCTAGTGCACAGAACTTTGCTGCGTTAAGTATATTTAGCTTTGCATCATTCGCAATTTCTCTTAATGGGACTTGGGCCCCCGTTAAAACGACAGGCTTGCCAATTCCTTGTAAAGCAAAACTTAATGCAGAGCTTGCATAAGCCATCGTATTTGTACCCATAAAGATTATAAAAGCGTCATAACTACTGTATTTCCTATTTATAAGCTCGGCAATCTTTGTCCATAGCTTAGGTGTTGCATCAGTTGAATCTATATTGGCTAAACTTTTAAAGTGAATTTCGTTTATTTTTTTTATCTCTGGGAAAAGCTTTAAAAAATCTGGATGAGATTTTTTTTCGCTTGTACCATGAGAATTAATTGACTGCGAGATTGTTCCTCCACAAGCAATGTATAGAACCTTTGGTATTTTTTTATTACCTGAAGAAAATACTGGACTAGTATAAGAAGTTTTAATTTTATTTGAGCTTAACTTCAGGCTTTTACAGAAAAGGTGGGAAAGCCCTCTAGCAAGATAAGCTTGGTGAGAGTTAAAAGGTTCTTTATAGCTTAGATTTAATCTTTTTTTGAAGTTAGAGTTGTTTAGGATTATTTCAGCAACTTTAAGTGAAGTTCCCCACGATAGAGTTAATCCTGAACCTCCGTGTCCATAATTATGAATTACATGCCTTGAGTTAGAAAGATCTGATAACTCCACTCTAATTCCATCTTCTCTTAGAAACCTATATCCCTCTACTGCTTTTATAGGATAATTTTTTATATCTATACCAGTGCTTTCTAAAAGTATTTCGCGATTTAAATCAAACATGACTTTAGGGAATTCTATCCCATTAAGCTTTCTTGTATTACAAAGAAAACCTTCTCCTTCCCATCTTCCTTTGGGACTAAGTATCCCCTTAAGCCTTGAGCCCCCCAAAACTAAATTATTAGTCCTAGGATATGAATACACATCTCCTGATCCTTTACTGGTCTTGTATCCTTGCCTAGGAGTATAATTATAAGAAAATAAACTTCCGCTTTCTTTAGAGATGGGTAGATTTTTAGTTTCTACGAGCAAAAGCTGACCTCTAACGAAAAACAACTCAGAGCTGTCTTCGAAAATTTTTCTTGTTCCATGTCCTAAACAATTAACGATAAGCTGAGCATTTGGAAGATTATCCGGAGTAAAGTTTTTGACTTTTTTAACAGAGCCTCCAAGCGCAGTATAAAATTGGAATAGAAAAGGTAGATAACTATCAACTTCTGAAAAAAAGCAGTCAAAACACCATCCATTTAGCTTTATTGCTTTTTTTCTTCTAACCAGAATGTTATCTTTTTCGGAGTTCAGTAATTTAAGATTATCAAGGTTTGCTAAGTAGTCAGGTTGAAGAATTGATGATTCGAACAACTCAAAATGTTTTTGTTGGCGCACCCCTGAGGTGGCTGCCAGTGAAATTAGTTTATAAATATTTATACTATCTAATAATAGTCGATTTAGGCTAGATGCCTTAACAGAGTGAGGAATCACTGATCCACTAGCATAAAGGCTTGCAAATAGTGGATCATTGAAATTTTTTAAGATTCTTTCTTTGTCAGCAAAGGCTTGAGAAAGAAGTTGCGTTTTTGCACCAAGGATCTGAAGAACAATCCCTGTTGTTACAGCATTCAAACCTCCGCCTAAAATTGGAATCACACTAGATCGAGACATTTTACTTTTCTAAATATTCTATTAACTTATAACTTCTCTACTAGCTAAAGAAAAGAAAGTTTTAACTTACACCATTTTAAAACTCTATAATGTCAATGATTTTATACGCTTCAATATTCAAGAGTCGATCGGCTCTTATTTAATTTCTGCTAAATTCTTAAACTCAAGACATAAAAAAGGCAGCTGTAATAGCTGCCCCTTTATAGAAACAAAAACTAAGTTATCTTTTTTTCTTCTTCTTAGCAGTTGACTTCTTTTTAGCTGGCTTTCTCTTAGCCGTCTTTTTCTTAGTAGACTTCTTCTTAGCAGTAGTCTTCTTTTTAGTAGCTTTTTTCTTAGTAGTCTTCTTCTTAGCAGTCGACTTTTTCTTAGCTGGCTTTTTCTTAGCCGTCTTTTTCTTAGTCGTCTTCTTTTTAGTAGACTTCTTCTTAGCAGTCGACTTCTTCTTAGATGGCTTTTTCTTAGCCGTCTTTTTCTTAGTAGCCTTCTTCTTAGTAGTAGCCTTCTTCTTAGTAGTAGTCTTCTTCTTTTTAGCAGTCGACTTCTTTTTCGTAGTAGTCTTCTTTTTCTTCTTAGTAGTAGACTTCTTCTTTTTAGTCGTAGTCTTCTTTTTCTTCTTAGCAGTAGACTTCTTCTTTTTAGTCGTAGTCTTCTTTTTAGTAGCCTTTTTCTTAGTAGTCTTCTTCTTAGCAGTTGACTTCTTCTTAGCCGGCTTTTTCTTAGCCGTCTTTTTCTTAGTAGCCTTCTTCTTAGTAGTAGTCTTCTT
>CAYOZL010000018.1:12938-28470 GCA_964408435.1 uncultured Bdellovibrionales bacterium
GCTTTTTCTTAGCCGTCTTTTTCTTAGTAGCCTTCTTCTTAGTAGTAGTCTTCTTCTTTTTAGCAGTCGACTTCTTTTTCGTAGTAGTCTTCTTTTTCTTCTTAGTAGTAGACTTCTTCTTTTTAGTCGTAGTCTTCTTTTTCTTCTTAGCAGTAGACTTCTTCTTTTTAGTCGTAGTCTTCTTTTTAGTAGCCTTTTTCTTAGTAGTCTTCTTCTTAGCAGTTGACTTCTTCTTAGCCGGCTTTTTCTTAGCCGTCTTTTTCTTAGTAGCCTTCTTCTTAGTAGTAGTCTTCTTTTTCTTAGCCGTAGTCTTCTTCTTTTTAGAAGTTGTCTTTTTCTTCTTAGCTGAAGTACGTGCTGGCTTTTTTCTTTTCGCCGCCGACTTACGTTTCGTCGTTGACTTTTTCTTAGCAGGCTTTTTCTTAGCTGCTGTTTTTTTCTTCTTAGCTGCCATAGCTATTATGTCTCCCATGTTGATAATAAATAATTAGTTTGCAGAAAGTTTTTTATTTTTCTAAAAATAAATTTCAAAAAAATTCTAAAAAAATCTACTTGCTAATCAAATAGAAATTGTAGCTTTGAAACAACAATCACTATAGTTATAGTGCATTTTTCAATATAGTAACAATATTTGTCAACTATTTTTTATTTACTTTAATATTTAAATTCGAAAAAAACGACTAAACATTAAAACGAAAATGCACTACATCTCCATCACAGATGACGTAAGTTTTACCTTCGATTCGTAAAAGACCTTTATCTTTTGCTCCTTGCTCACCGTTATTTTGTAAAAAATCATCATAAGAAACAACTTCTGCACGAATAAATCCTTTTTCAAAATCGCTATGAATTACTCCTGCAGCTTGCGGTGCAAATGAGTTTTTTCTAAGCGTCCAAGCTCTTGTTTCTTTTGGCCCAGAGGTGAAAAAAGTAATTAAATTCAACATCTTAAAGCCTTGTTGCGCTAATCTATCTAAACCTGAAAACTTCAATCCTAAGTCTGCTAAAAACTCTTTTCTCTCACTTTGATCTAGTTGCGAAATCTCTGATTCAACCACTCCAGAGATAACTACTACTTCTGCTTTCTTTTCTTTTGCAATATTAAACAATTCTTTTAAACTTTCGCTAACATCATCATCTTTTGTTTTAGAAACCTCTGACTCATCAACATTTGCAACATAGAACATTGGTTTAGAAGTAATTAGATCTAAGTTTTTAAGTAAATCTTCCTCATCTTCTACGGTGTTTAACATTACTCCTTGGTCTAAATGCTTCTTAGCGAACTCTAAAGAAGTCATTAATGATTTCGCTTCCTTATCTCCACTTTTAGCTTTCTTTTGAGTTCTTTGTATTCTTTTTTCTACTGATTCTAAGTCTGATAACAACAATTCTGTTTCAATTACTTCGATATCTGATTTTGGAGAGATTTTTCCATCAACATGCACTATATTTTCGTCTTCAAAACATCTAACAACGTGTGCAATCGCATCAACAGAGCGAATATGACCTAAAAATTGATTTCCTAAGCCTTCTCCTTTCGAAGCGCCTTTAACTAAACCTGCAATATCAACAAACTCTATTGTTGTTGGAATTGCTTTTTCTGACTTAGAAATCTCAACTAAACTATCCAATCTAGCATCAGGAACCGGAACTATGCCCGTATTTGGCTCTATAGTGCAAAAAGGGTAATTTGCCGCTTCAGCGCCAGCATTTGTAAGCGCGTTGAATATCGTTGATTTTCCAACGTTTGGAAGTCCTACTATACCACAATTAAATCCCATAAAATCTCACTTAATATGATTCTTAATAAATTCTAAAATTAAGTATATTTCTCTAATTTATCGATTACAAGCAAGTTCAATAAGATATTCAGTTATGTAGTTACTTTTTGCTGTAAACTTTAAGTTCAGCGATAGACCAATCAAAAATTGGGTGTTCTCCATTTTGCAGTAATTTAATTTTACTAATCTGAACTGGTTTAAACCTTACTAACCATTTTTTACTTGGTCTTCCGTTTTTATCAGGGAAATAGTTAAACACACTGCCCATTTGGCCTAAATCTGAAAGTAATTCCCATTTATTCTGGGAATTCATTCCATATACTAATAAGTGACGTGGAGAGTCGTGCCAGAATTGCCCAAAATCTAACTCAACTGCAGTTATATTTTCATTTTGACTCTTCACCTTAGACATAAACTCAAATTCGATACTCATTCCTGGAGATTGAGGCCTTGCGCTAGCCCAGCGAGTAGAAAGCTTACTGTCTGTCATTAATCCTAAATTCTCCGAATTAATCTTTGATTTTATGTTTTTTATCCCTACTTCCTGTCCGATTTCCCATCTAGGTATAATTTTATCAATAATTACGTATTTACCAAGCTCAGTTTTTCTAAAATTAAAACCAAAATGCTCCAAAGTACCAACAACTAAACTTACTTGAGAAGGCACAAGAACATAAACCAATGGTTTATTATTGCCTTCAATTTCATAATTTTTAATTCTCGCAGTCTGAGGGGTGTCAAAAACTCTAAATTTTACTTTTTCATCTGTCTCAAAAGCTATTCTGTAGCCAATCCAGTAATTTGTATCTATAAAATTATATTTCTCCTGCTCTAGCCAACTGTAAAGCTCAGTATTATTTTCAGCAATCCTGTCTACATGATTAACAATCGCCATGCCTTGTTTAATATTTTTCAAAGAAGTAACTGGATAAAGCTGTAGAGCTAGAACAAGCAAGGGAAAGATACTGCAAAGTATCAAGTTAGCGTTAAGTTTCTTACTTATCGTGCTTGCAAAGATGGCATAAACAACTGGGATAACAGAATACAGTGGAAGTAGATACCTAGGGGCTTTATAAAGAGAGCCAAATTTACTAAATGAAAAAATTAATATTGTAGATAAAAGAAAAGTTATAAGAAGCAAGGACTCTTTTCTCTTTTTAATAAAAAATAACGAGAGTAATGCAACTGTAAATAGTGAATATGCTAGAATGCTACTATAATTGAAAAATTCATTTTCTGACCAAAATCTCTTTGCTCCAAGAATCATAGGAACTGATTCATTAAAAAACCCATTTATATTTTTTGAAATATTTGTATGTGTTGCTCCGGAAAATAAAACTTTAAAAGTTGCCCACTTCGGCTCTAGAAAGATATTTGCATACCAAAATGGAGCACCACCAATAAGAAATCCAAAAATTCCGTAAAAAAAGTAACTAAAGAATTTAGCTCTCTTAATAGCGAGAACCAAACAAAACAATCCAATAGGTAGCATGTAGAAGACTATTTGGTTATTAACCCACCAACCAAGACCTAAGACCAAACCAAGAGCAAAGAGCAAGGTAGAAGAGGCATATTTTATTTCCATCACTTTTAGAACTAAATATAGACTTAAGCTACCTAAGACAACTAGCTCTATAAAACCACCTCTGGTTTTCGCACTCCAAAAAATTAAAGCATTAGGACCAAGGGCGCAAAAAAGTGCAGCTAATAAAGAATAATTAGAACTTACAAACTGTCTTGCAATTAAATAAGTTAAATAAATATGAAGCCCAGAAAAGAACAAAGGTACTAATTTCAAACTAAAATTAGATTGACCAAAAAAAGAAAAAACACCGCTAGTTAGAATTGCCTCTAAACTACCCATGTAATTCTGGCCATAATAAAAAATAGGAATCTCTTTTCCCTCTAAAATATGCTTAGCCATCAAACCAACTATGGCTTCATCAGAATCTACAGGAAAACCATTGTACTCTAGAACAAAGTAACGATAGGCTACACCCAGAGCAACAATCAGACTAAGAACCAAAAATGATAAAAATTTCTTCAAATCACACTACCTAAACTATTCCAGTTTCTCTCCCAGTTTCTCAGTTGATAGAATTTTCTGATAAGCATCAAAAGTTTTATCCGCAGTATACTTCCAACTAAAGTAATTAGAGCGTTCAATTCCAATCTTACTTAACTTATCTTTATTGCTCTTAGCAGTTAATAAGTCATAAATATATTTCACCCATTGTTCTTCATTATTATCTTCTAATAAAGGATAATCTGGTCCTAGAACTTCTGGGATTGAAGAGTTATTTCCAGCAGCAACCACACAACCTCTAGAAATAGCTTCTAAAACAGGAAGACCAAAACCCTCGTAAAGGCTAGGAAAAACAAAAACATCTACAGAATCATATAGTGTTATCAACTCATCATCACTAACATATCCAAGCATATCAATATGTGAGCTTAGAGAAAGTTTATTTACTTCGGCTAAGAAATCTATAAAGTTAGCATCCTCTTTAATATTCCCTGCTATTAAAAGCCTAGGAGCATTTTCCCATGAATACTGACTTAATAAAGATTTAAAAGCTTTTAATAAAAAGTAAGTATTCTTTCTAGCATCTATTCCACCAACGTATAACAAAGTAGGAGAGTTAAACTTTTTTTGCCTCTTTTCTCTATCTATAAAATTCTTATTTACAGCTAAAGGAGTTACAAAAATCTTCTCTTCATTAACACCAAGAATTTTAACTACATCTTTTTTAGTAGCTTCACTAATTGCAATTATACCTTTAGCTTTTTTTACAGCGTTATTTTCTAAAAATCTCGCAAACTTAAAACGCAAATTACTTTTATTTTTAGTATAAAGATCAGAGAAAATTAAAGGTATCAAATCTAGCACTGTAACAACTGTAGGAGCACTCCCCCAAGCAGGTGCATCTCCGTGAGAGAAAAAATGTGCCAAATCTAGCTCTAAATTATTAATTTTTCTTGGCAATAAAACTTGAGTTTCAATAGTGGTGCGACCAAGCATAGGAATAGAGTTAGGTAGACTTGAAAAGTCTTTTGAATACAACTCTATAAATTTTATTTCTTTTTTAGTTACTTCTTTATTTTTTTTAAGCTCTAAACTAAGTTCTTTTACATACCTACCTGTTCCTCTTAAAGCATGCTGTTTAAAACCAGTTTCAGTAGCTCTTAAATCTAAGCCTATCTTAAGCATCTTTTAAGCATCCGCTAAGCAGTCTTCTTTAAAGACGCGGGTTTTAAAGATACTTCTTCTAAAAGTTTCTTAAGTCTAACTTTAAAAGCCTTCTCACTAAATTTTTCTATTTGAAGCTTAGCTTTACTTTTAAATTCTTCTCTAGTTTCCCTACTAGAGACAATCAAGTTTATAGCTTCAGCAATTTGAGCATGATTTTTCTCTTTCACTAACAACCCTACATCACCAAGAGTTTCAGCGATAGCTGTTGAATCATAAGCAATGATTGGCAAATCAAAATTCATCGCTTCGACTAATGGTACACAAAAACCTTCGTGCTCACTCATACAAATATATAAATCGCTATTTTGGAAATACGCTTTAAGCTCACAATTAGCTACAGAGCCTACAAATTTCACACAATTTTCTAAAAGCAGTTTCTTAACTAAATTCCTAAGCTCAAAAGCATAGATCTCTGTATCAATCTCATGCCCGACAATCCATATTTTAGAATTTTTATTTATTTTATGATGATAAAAATAAAAACTCTTAATTGTATCTTCAATGCATTTATTAGGAGCGAGTCTTCCAACTGTTAAAATATTAACTTCCTTGCTATTTCTTAAAATACTAGAAATTCCCTTATTAACTTCAACAGACCATTTCTTACTGTCATATAACAAAGGAAAAACTTCCACATTCTTAGAACCAAGCTTAACAAGCTCTTCTTTATTATAAGTTGAATCAGCTAAGATTAAATCAGCTGCTGTAAGTAATTCTGGCAACTCAGATAAACCATATTTTAAATCCTTTGCGACCCTATCATTGTAGGGGGCAAACCACTTCTCAGGTGTTAGATTATGATACAAGAGAATTTTTTTTGGCTTTTTTAAATCTTTAAAAATTTGATTTAGCTCTGAGCCAATAGAGTAATGAAGTAAAACTACATCAGAATTTTCTATTTCCTCTCTATTTATATCTTGGCAATACTTACTAACTTTTTCATTAGAGTTAATACAAAAGATCTTAGAATCTCCACTAAAATCTTTCTCTACAATTTCTTTAATTGAAATCGCTTCATCTGAAATAGCGTCACCATAAGAAAGTGTATGTAATAATTGGGCTATCTTCATACTAATTCTGCAAACTCTTCTTTATAACTATTAAATACTTTTATTCCTAAAGCTAATATAGCAACAGAGAATAATAGCAATACTAATAAAGTTATAGGATTAGGAAAATTATCCTCTAAGAAAATACCTTGATACATATCAGTAAATATAGCTACTGGATTTAGAAAATAAGTAAAACGAAATTTCTCAGGAATGCTACTTAAGGGGTAAATAATAGGGCATAAAAAGAACCACAGAGTCATAAAGTTACCTAAAACATGTTGAATATCTCTAAAATGAACATTTAAAGCAGAAAACAACAAACTTAGGCCGTAAAGAAAAATAAACTGCACTATTAAAATAAAAGGCAATGCCAATACACTAAAGCCCGGCATTACTCCTGTAATTAACATAAACAAGAATAGTAAAGGCAGAGCTAGAATATAATTAGCTAAATTAGTTAGCACAGAAACTAAAGGCAGAATCTGAGCTGGGAATAAAGCTTTACTTATTAAATTTCCACCAGAACTTATAGAATTAGTTGCTTCTAATAAGCCACTTGAAAACCAAATCCAAGGAAGCAAACCTGCAAATAAAAACAATGTGTAATTAGGCACATGGTCAAAGCGGATATAATATTTAAAAACAAGTGAATAAACTGCAATTAAACATAGTGGATTTAAAAAAGACCAAATAAACCCAAAAAAGGATCCTCTATATCTTGAGTTTAAATGCCTAACTATTAAAGCTGAAATAAGTGCTCTAAATTTCCAAATTTCTTTAAAACTGGCTATCAACTTAAATCACTCACATCCCATCTAATCTTAGCCGCACTAACCCCTGAACATTTACGCTCTCCTCTAACAGAGAATTTATGAAGTAAATGCTGATAATCATAAGGATAGCCATCCACTCTATGCGCAGCAATATCTAAGTAGTAAGCACCATCTACCAAACCGATTCTATCAAACTTAACTTTGTAAGTTCCTTTCTGAGGCTGTATTTTTTTATCGGCTCCCCTTTTATTCTCTATAATTTCATCTATTTCAGTATTAGATCCAAAAACATCTAATCCATCAGGTCTAGTTATTCCAATTCCAAAAACTAAATCTTCAAGTTCTTCTTTAATTTCATAATCAACTTCAACCTCAACACTTTCATCTGGGTCAAACACCCATCTATACTTGCCATCCTCACCCTTAAGCCTTATTTCTGTCAACTCCACTGCCCCACTGCCCCAACGATTATTCTCAGAAAACCTCATGTCATACTCCTGACCTTCTTTTACCTGAATCCAACGTTGCTTTTTCTGATTCTCTTTTTCTAACTGCTCTTCTCTTTTCTTATCGATGTAACTTAAATAAGAATTAATTACAGATCGAGACTCTCCTATTTCTTTAACCTCTCCTCGTTCTAACCAAACAACTTGCTTACACCACCTACTAACAGCATCTAAGTCATGAGAAACTAGAACTAAAGTCCTCCCTCTATTTATAAAATCTCCAACGCTATCTCTACACTTACTTACAAAGGCAGCGTCTCCAACAGCTAGGACTTCATCAACTAATAAAATATCTGGGTCTGTATGAATCGCCACACTAAAACCCAACCTCATATACATTCCGGAAGAATAAGTTTTAATTGGATCGTCTATGAAATTCACAAGCTCAGCGTATTCTACAATTTCATCAAAAAGCTTATCTATTTCTTTTCTTGTAAGCCCATACATTATTCCAGCAAGATAAATATTTTCTCTACCGGAGAAATCAGGATGAAACCCTGCTCCAAGTTCAATTAATGCAGAAACTTTTCCATTTTTCTCAACACTTCCACTTTCTGGTTTATAGATTCCAGCAATAATTTTTAATAAAGTAGACTTACCTGACCCATTAGTCCCAATCAGCGCTACTGCTTGACCAGGTTTTATTTCTACATTTACATCTTTTAAAACTTCAAGTTTTTCAGAGTCTCTAGATTTTCTTCCGCCAAGTAATTCAGATTTTAGACTTGAATAGGTTTTTTGTTTTGAACTAGTCTTTCTAAAAGACTTAGATAAGTTCTTAATACTTATTGAGCCAACAGGTAAATTGTTCTCCTCTTTACTCAAATATTTATTGGAAATCTGCATCGCAGATTGATAGCATAAGACATTGTTTTCTTAAACTATCTAGTCTATTTACATACAAAAAGTATATTTAATACTTATTGCATCTACAGTAAGGAATCTAAATCCTTTTCAAGCTTCTCAATATCAATACCAAGAGTTCCAACATAGGCTCCTCTGACATTCCGATTTTCATCGATTAAAAAAACTCGATTACTATGTGATTTAGCCTCTTTCATATCTTCAATTTCAAAACTATCTTCTATTATATTTTTTCTGTTTTCTTTACTAGTTGATAACAAGAACCAATTTTTAGTGTTTAAATCTAATTTATCAGAATAATTTTTTAAAGCTTCTTCTGTATCTCTTTTAGGATCAACAGAGATAGAGACTAAATTAAGGCTAGGATATTTTTGATGTATTTTTTTAAGATTGCTCATTGTGATAGGACATGGGCCCTTACATGAAGTAAAAAATAAATTAAATAACCAAATTTTGTTTTTTACCTCAGAAAAATCAAAATTTTTAATATTGAAATCTTTTACTTTGCCATAATTAGGTAAGTTGCCATAATTAGACTTTATATTAGACTCTCCATTCGAGTCTAAATCTGATTCAAGGCAAGCACTGATACTAAAAAAAATGGACAAAAAAAGCATGCATCTAAAGAATAGGGTTAATTTAGTAGTTCTCATACTGCTCTGTATAACACTTATTTCCCTAATTTCACATCTACCTAATTTTGAACACGGCAAATATGGTAGTTTTGATTTCATTCAATACTGGAGTGCAGATAAATTAGAGAATCCTTACGATTCTTCTGCCATGTTTAAAATTCAAAAAAAGCTTGGCCTTAAATTCAATGACCCGATCATGATGTGGCAACCTCCCTCTGCTTTAATCCTATTAAAACCATTTTTAATCTTTGACTTTAAAACTTCTTCTCTTTTCTTTATCCTATTTAATATTTTCTCTTTGATTTTTTCTAGTTACTTACTCCAACTTAGCTTTCGTAAAACTACAGAAAAAAAAGAAAAAAATAAAAAATTAGAGCTAAAAACTATACTGACTACACTATTATTTCTTCCAGCTTGGGAATGCATTAATTACGGACAAACTAGCATCTATCTCTTACTATTTATTTCTATATTTATTTTTTTCTTTAAAAAAGAAAACTACATAGCATCCGCACTAGCTTTAATCCCCCTAAGTATAAAACCACATTTATTTATTATCTTTGGAGCCTCACTTCTATTTTGGATTTTAAAAAATAAAAAATTTAAGTTTTTATTTTTTATTTTTACAGCTTTAATACTTCTACTACTTGCTACTTACCTAAAAAATATTAACTCTATTAGCTATTGGCTAGAAGCAATTAGATCTGGAGGAGATGTTGGAGCGATTCAAACACAAGAATGGATGCCTGCAACTATTGGCACCTGGCTTAGAATCTTGCTTGGTCAAGAAAAAACATTCTTGATGTGGGCACCTACAATAATTGGTCTTTTTTCAATATTCTTTATTAGTTTCAAAAAAGACTTAACAAAAGTAATTGGTATCACTTTACTATGTAGTCCTTATACTTGGTATTATGACCAAAGCATATTATTGATTCTACAAATTTATTTAATTTACAATAATGGATTAGCTTATGTTTTACTTATTCAGTTCTTGTATTTTACTTTTAAGATCGCTCCGTTGTTTTTTCAGCAATCCATTATTGCTCAACATCACTACACAATATTTTTAATTTTTTGGTTTTTCGCTCTTATTCATCATCAGAGAAATCATCGATCTCATCAACTTGCTCAAGACCTTGCTTAGCCGCTTCCTCTTTTTTTATCGCTTCATGATCTGAGCTAAAATAGACAAAAATGCACATAACACCGACAAGAAGGAACAAAAGCCCCAGACCACTAAATACAGGCTTAGCAGAGGTAGGAAAGTTATCTTTATTCCAATCTTTATTTTCTTGATCAGATGACATATTCGTCTATATACTATAGGTTAAAATTATCTAAAATTTAAGTTAGAGTATATTTTTGCAAGCTAGCTTGCAACCAACAAAAATACATAATTGTATAGACTTAAAATTTAGCTAGAATTTATTGAATTTTTACTAACCGAAATTTAAAGATTGTCGATTATGTCATTACATATGTTCGTAAAAATTATAAGCACAATTCTCTTCCTAGCTCCTTTATCTCATGCCGACAATTGGTCGATTAACGAAAAAAAAGCACTTCCTGCTCAAAGAGATGAAAATAGAATTATTAAGTGGTGCGATAAAGAAACAGGCAAGAAGGTACGATACGCGAGTGCGAATATAGGACTAGATGGATACGAGCCATGTGGAGCTATCAAGACAGTAGATGTGTGCGATGCAAATGGAAATAAATTTCTAGGAAAAGTTCCTAAAACTGGAGTATTTACTAAGTGCAGTGCTCCTATAATAAAAGATATTGTAAATTCAAATGACAACTTACCAAGTGAAAATTTCTCAGACGATATAGACTTAAATGAACTTAAGAAAGAGATTAAGAAAGTAGAAAAAATTCACAACTCAGATCCTGAAGTAAAAATGCAAATCTTAGCTGATAACTTATTAAATGGAGTGCTTGGCAAGGACAATAAAGGCTTAGCGGACTTGCTAGATAAGAAAAAACAAAAACAATTATTTAAACAATTTGTTCCAATATTGGAAAATTACATAAAACTCTTAGACAAAGATACACAAAAAGCTATTACTCCTTTAATTGACCATGTTAAAAAAAACTATAAGTAATAGATATGAGTAAGAGAGTTTATAATTTCAGCCCAGGGCCAGCTGTTCTACCTGAAGACATACTAGAAGATATTAAAACTGATATTTATAGTTATGAAAATACTGGCATAGGTATTATGGAAATGAGTCATAGAAGCGACTCTTTTAAAGAAATACTATCTAATGCTAAAAACTCTATTAAGGAGCTTTTAGAAATAAATGACAACTACGAAGTTCTATTCTCGACTGGTGGAGCGACTCAACAATTCTCTATGATTCCTTCCAATATCTTTGAGGAGGGTAAAAAAGCTAACTATATAGTCACCGGTGTCTGGGCTAAAAAAGCAGCAAAAGAGGCTGAAAAATTTGGCGATATTCATATTGCAGCAAATACCGAGAATGAAGGTTTTAAGACCCTACCAACAAGCTATGACTTAATTAAAGACTGCTCATACACACATTACTGTAGCAATAATACTATATACGGAACTCAATTCAAGACTGAACCTGAAGGTGAAAATTTAGTCTGCGATGCATCATCTGATTTCTTGCATAAAAAAATAGATGTAAACAAGTATGCTCTTATATATGCTGGGGCTCAAAAAAATATCGGCCCTGCTGGTGCAACAATTGTAATTATTAGAAAAGATTTACTTAAGAGGTCAAAACAAGGAATATCTAAAACAGAGCTACCTTTAATGTTAAATTATAATACTCTTGCAGATAACAGCTCAGCGTACAACACCCCTCCTACTTTTATAATCTATGTAATAAATAAAGTTTTAAATTTCTTTAAATCTAAAGGCGGATTAAATGAAATTGAGAATCATAATATTAAAAAAGCAGAAATTCTTTATAATGCAATTGACAATAGTGAGCTCTACATTCCTTTTACAGATAAAGATTGTAGGTCTTTAATGAATGTTACTTTCAACTTAAAAGAGAAAAGCTTAGAAGAAAGATTTGTAAGTGAAGCAAGTGAGCAAGGCTTTAACGGAATAAAAGGTCACAGGATGATAGGCGGCATTAGAGCGAGTATTTACAATTCGTTTCCAATTAAAGGCATTGAAGAATTCATTGAATTCATGAAAGAATTTGAGAAGAATACTTAAAATCACACTTAGAGGTTATCTTTAAATTTATGCTTAGGAATTATGTTTAGAAGGAGATTTTTTCAATTAACAACACTTGCAGTTATCGCATTTACTATCTTTGGCGCACTAGCTCAAAGAAATATGGCTAAAAAACTTGGCAACACTTCAGAATCAACTTCAAGCTTTTCTTCTAGCCTAGAAGAAAAAGCTTTTTCAATGCAATCTAAGTTAATACTTTCTTTAATAGAGCTGGTTAACTCACAAAACAGCATCAGCGATGTGGATAAGCAGAAAACAAAGCAAAGCCTAGTGAACTCCTCTAAAGCTTTTTTAGAATATTCTGATAAAGATAAAAAATTTCTAAAAATTAAGAAAATAATTTTTTCTAGGCATTTAGGACTACCTATTAAAAAACTATGTTCAAATAACAAACATCAATTAACAAAAGACATCTGTGACAATAAAACTTTAGAGATAAGTGAGGAAGAAAACAAACGACTATCTTGGTTTTTCAAACTACATCAAAAGAAAAAAGCTTTAGATAAAAAAGCTTTAAATAAATTTGGCCTTGGTTTTGTTATTCTAATTCTTGTTTTATCTACTAGCTTTTTTACTTTCTTATTTTACACATTTTACTTTACCTTTAAAAAACCTAAGTTTGAATTCAAACAAAGTATTATAAATTCTGATTATTGCTTAGAGATATTTTGTTTATACTTGCTAGGAATGAATCTACTTCCATTTTTACTGTTAAGAATAGATTACGACCCTCTAAAACTTAATGTTATTAGCATATTTAGCTTAACTACCTTGGTTTTTTGGCCTGTCTTTTTTAAACAAAAATTTATAGATATTAAAAACAGCTTAGGCCTTAGCCTTAAGAAACTACCGAAAGATTTTCTGATTGGTGTTTTTAGCTATCTTGCAGCTATTATTCCACTACTAGTAGTTCTTTCTCTATACTCTGTATTACTTGCTAAACTTGGAGTAAATGTTGAACAAGGGGCACACCCCGTAGTTCCTATAATTACTCAGTCTAAAGACAACACTATAATCTATCTTATTTTTGTACTTGCTGTGGTGGTTGCACCAATAGTTGAAGAAGTAATGTTTAGAGGGGCTTTCTATTCTTGGCTAAGAGATAGATTAAATGCCCCACTCTCGATTCTTATTTCTTCATTAGTATTCGCAGCTATCCATCCACAGGGAGCAATTGGTATTGTTCCACTTACTTTTATAGGAGCTGTCTTGGCAATACTTAGAGAATGGAGAGGAAGTATTACAGCCTGCATATTTACCCATGCATGTTTTAATGCTGGGACTCTTTTGTTAGTAGTCAGTGCCTTTAAATAAAAAAACTTACTACGCCTTTTTGCCGTAGCTGAATAAGCTAGCTGTCATCTCTGGATAATTTGTAATGAGCCTTACCCATCTTTTTCTCATTTGATATGAGATTTGAATTCCAAAATTAATTTTATTAGCAACAACTGCAGCATCAACAACAGCCTGCGCAGATTTTCTAATTTTAAACTTCTCTGTTTGTTTTATTTCCGCTCTTTCCATGCCAGTATACTGAAGGAGCAAAGATAGTTAATCAATACTTTTTTTACCACTTTTAAATAAAAGAAAGTCTAAATAAGCAAACATATGGGCTTTAAACACGGCTTTATTCTCTAAAGCTTGTTTCTTAGCTATATAATAAGCATATACACTTCTAGGTAGGCTAATCAATAAAGTTTTTAAATAAATTTTAGACTTAGATAAAATACCAGAGTACTTAAACCAAAAAAACAAACTGTTCCTATTATAATAATAGATATGAAAAACTGACTGCATTTTTTCATCCTTAGTATGGTGATAAACTATACTTTTTGAAACATACATTAACCTTTGTCTTAAGCCACAACACCAGTCTGTTTCTTCAAAATACATAAAATACTTTTCTGGAAGTTTATTTTTTTTAAATATCTCTCTACTTGCAAATATTGAACATCCAGGCAAATAGTCACAAAAATGATTTAATAAAAAAGAGTTTTTAGCATTTTGCATATTTCCAATCATTCTAACTTCTTGCTCACTTATCTTTAATTTTCCTCCTGCAGACCAGATTTTATCTTTTCTATCTCCGTATAAAACTTTGCTTCCAAAAGCTACAGCGTCATTATTTCCCCTACTTGCTTTAAGTAGCTCCGATAAAGCATCTGGCTCAACAGTAGTATCTGGATTTAATAGCCAAATATAATCTGCATCAGATTGCTCTATGCCTTTATTACATGCATATGCAAAACCATTATTTTCTTCTAAGAGAATTAATTTAACATTATCAAAATTTAATTTTTTTCCGCTTCCATTAGGAGATGCACTATCTACAATTACTATCTGAAAATTTACTTGTTCTAATTTACTCAGACTATTAATACAACGCTTTGTATCTTCTAAGTTTTGATAGTGGACAATTACTATATCTGTAGACATAAGGCTTTGATACTACAGTGAATGCAATAACGAAACTTATCTCTTAAAACCGCGATAAATGAATATGAACGTTAAACATAACAAACTCCTTTGTGGTGTATACCCTTTCCAAACAAGCAGTAAGGACACGTTTACCAAAGCATGCAAATTTCATGATTTAGCTTATATTGAGGGGTCTATTCAGCAAAAAATCTTTAGTAGAAAAGAAGTAGACCAAATATTTCTAAAACAAATGCTCGAGTTATCTGGTGAGTCAAAGCTTAAAAAAGTAAAGGCTTATACTTACTATGGTTTAGTTAGGGTATTTGGTTGGCTTTTTTGGGAAGGTAGCGTGCCTGCTAAGGCAGGCCTTTTACAAAGTATAAGAGCTGAATAAAAAAACCAGAGAAGAGATAAATTAAACTAGTCTAGCATTATTCTTTTATTATTTAATAAAACTTGGCCTATTTCTTCCACACTACCTATTGCCATTTGTAACTGTGACTTTGCTTCCTCTTGATTGAAGTTATCATAAAGTAAAGCTGCATAATTATTTCTCGCTTTGTGATTTAATGGATTAATTTTTAATACATTTTCTAAAATTATTTTTGCGTCAATAATTCTTCCTTTTTGCTCCTCAATATATGCTAAATTGACATAGGCATTTTCAAAACTTCTATCGATTAAAATTGCATTATCAAAATGCTTTTTAGCTTCAAAGTAATCTTTATAATACCAAGCAATACAACCCTTAGCATCAATAACCCTTGGATCATTTGGAGCTAGGGCTTCGGCAATATCAACGTAGGCTTTTGCTTTTCCAATCTCACCTGTTTTAATTTCTACTGTAGCTTTTTCTATTAAAATTTTTACCTTTGCTCTTTCTTCTAAAGTTGGAACTCTTGGCATAGCTGGCAAAGAGCAAGCTGATAGAGAAAATAGGGAGAAAATACTTACTAATAAAATTCTTAATGAGTGTTTCATACTACTGCCTTTAGTTTAGGTTGAGCTAGCTTTTGTTTAGCTAGCTTTT
>CAYOZL010000018.1:28570-36777 GCA_964408435.1 uncultured Bdellovibrionales bacterium
AGCTAGCTTTTGTTTAGCTAGCTTTTCAACATTGTTTTGTAACTTGTTTGGTAATTTTAACTCACTTAATATTTCCAACTTAAGCTCTCCATCCATCTCCTTACTGCCGATCTCATCTAGACTTAATACTTTTATTTTGTAATTCAATAACTCAGCTAACATCGCTCTGGTAAACTTAGAGCAAACAAAAACGAAGTCTTTTCTCTCTGCTCTTAGCTTTTTAACTTCCGTAATTAAATCTTCAACTAAATTAGAAGAGATAACTTCATTACTAATTGCGTACCGAGATAACTGATGATCTAATTCTGAACTGAGCTTAACTGCTTTTATCACTTTATTAGCTCTATTCTTAATTTGTTTTGAAATAATTTGTCTTGATAGACCAATTCTAATTTCTGAGACTAATAAATTCTCTACTTGTCTTGATGTTAAACTAGTAAACAGGCCTTCAGTAAAAAATTCCATTATTTTTTGGATAATAATTGAGAACTGTCTAATGCTAACATCTTCTTTAACTAATTTTCTAAGAACTCTTGTTAGAGAAGTGTAACTAAAAACTTCCGGTATAATGCTTCTTGTGTTCTCATCAAATTGATTTATCTCTAACGCTTGTTTAGTAAACTTATCATCTATAAAGTCTGCTTTGTGTTTATCTAAAAAGTCTTTAATTGACTGTTCAATATTCTTCACATCTTTAATAAAGATTGAATCAGCTCCTTGAAACTCTACTGCTGCTTGCAAACCAACTAATTCTTTTCTGTGCTTAAATTGATAGTCAGGCGCAAGCACACCCCATGTATCAAAGAAATTCTGTCTTAACTGCTGTAAAGCTCGGTCACTATCTCCATCATTATGTAAATGCATTACCGAATCTTCACTTAAAGCGATTGCTATTGTATCACTAAAAAATGGAACTATTTCTAGCTTCTCTACTTTTGTTACTTGATTTGTTCTTGCATTAAAAGCCAAGCTAGCTAAGATTATACTTAAAGCTATAAATGGGAAAAAAGGTAAGCCTGGAACGATGGCTAATAGAAACATTACAAAAGAAGCTGTACCTAAAACTCTCGGGTCACTTGCTAGCTGATTAGCAATAGCTCTTCCAAGTAAAGGTTCATCTTGGTCCGCAACCCTAGTAATTGCAATACCTGCAGCAGCTGCAACGATTAAAGCAGGCATTTGAGAGATTAATCCATCTCCAATTGTAAAAATACCGTAGCGTTCTAGAGATTGTGAGAAAGACAATCCTTGCTGTGCACAACCTATTACTACTCCAGCTAATATATTTACAGTTGTAATTAAAATACCTGCAATTGCATCTCCCTTTACAAACTTCATTGCTCCATCAAGAGAACCGAATAATTTAGATTCTATTTGTAGGTCTTTTCTAAGAGTTCTTGCATCTGCAAGGGAAATCGCTCCTGAGCGTAAATCAGCATCAATTGCCATTTGTTTTCCTGGCATTGCATCTAGAGTGAATCTTGCAGCAACCTCAGCTACTCTCTCAGCTCCTTTTGCAATTACTAGAAATTGCACTATTGTAATAATAATAAAAACAACAGCCCCTACAATTAAATTCCCTTCTACTACAAAATCAGCAAAAGCGTTAATCACGCTTGGAATATCATTGCCTGCTAGAACACTTCTAGTAGTAGAGATGTTTAATGAGAGCCTAAAGATTGTGCAAAGTAATAAAACTGTAGGGAGGGAAGTAAAACGGCCTGGCTCTTGCAGGAATATTGTACTCACTAAGAACAAAATTGCAAAAGCCAGGTTTAAACATAAGAAAAAATCTAGCACCCATGCTGGGAGAGGTATAATCATTACTCCTAGCATGCCTATAATTAAGAATGGTACTAGATAATCTTTCATAGCTATATAATCCTAAGCTCTAATATTTCTGATAATTGAGTTAGCACCATCGGTAATCGTTCTTAACATATTAGAAAGCATAGTTGCTTTTTGGTTTCTCTGAGTTAGGAACTGAGTTGCTAAAGCTTGTAATTCAGGTGAAGAATCTTCAGATGTAAACACTTGTGTTACAAGATCATTTACTTCTCTATTAGAAGTTTTTAAATCACCTAATTTATTTTCCAACTGCGTAGCACTTGGCAAAGAATTACTAGAAGAGCTACTTGAACTACTTCCAGAATTTGACTGGGTATTACTCGCACTATGATTACTCGAATTTATACAATTTACTGACATTTTTTCTCCTTTTTTATTATTTAATTTATTAACTTAATCTAATATTTCTAACTGCAGCCATTCTCGTTTCATGTTGAGAACGCTCTAAGTTTGAATATAATGACACTTGTTGTAACTCTGCTTGAGTTTGTATTTGTTGCTCAATTAAGTCTCTATACTCTGGTGATATATCCACCTGAGAAGCACTGCTACCCGTTAAAGCACTAGCAAAATTTGCTACTGGTTCTGGGGCGAATCTTTGCACTAAAGATGAAACAGTATTAACTGCTACATTTGTTAACTGATCAATAGGCATAATTTATTCTCCTTTATTGTTCTATTAAGTAATCGCGGGTTTTGGGGGAAAGTTGCTAGTGAATAGGAGTCTTTTCTACTTAAACGATCGTGAGTCTTAGTCCTAATCTTAGTCTTGGTCTTGGTCCTAGTCTTGGCCTGAGTCTTGATTATTGACCTCAAAGGTCTCTTTCTAAATATTTACTCCTCTAAATATGTCCCGTCCTAAATAATGTTTACACGAAGTTATTAAAATCTGAGACTAAGAAAAAGATAAAAGACTAAGACCAAGATTAAGACTAGGACTAAGATTAAGACTGGGACTTAGCGACTACTGTATTCTCCCTACCCACAAAGATTAGTAATCTGCACATGGTACTTCTCTTCGTGTATCACTATCTTAGCATCTGCTATCTTTTCTTCGCCTATATAAAGCTCTAAATCCTGGTCCTTATCGACATTGAATTCATAAAGACCACCTTGTTTTATATCCATTAACTGATCTAGATTTACTTTAAAACTTCCTAAATTTACACTTATATCAATCATAACTTCCTTTAATACTCTTCTTAATTTACCCTTAATTTAAAGTTCTCGATGCTTGCTACATTTTCTTGCTTAAACAAAAGTTCTAATTTCTCAAAATCAAGTTCGAACATAGAGCCAACAAAGAAATTAGTGACACTTGTAATAGAGTAGTATTGCTTAAAAGCTTTTAGTTCCAATTCTAAACTAGCCTTAACTCTACCTTCACCCTGCTCCCCTGCTTGCTCACGTCCTTTATCAACTATAATTTTCTCTAGTGGAGAAGCTATTAGTTTTAGTATCTCTTCTTTATTCACCTCTTTCTTATTCCCCTACTATGAACTCTTTTTCTATAGTATTTTGAGCTGCATAGTTACGCTTTAATTGATTTTCCACTTTATCACTCTTAATTTTTTCATTATTTATTTTTAATATTTTATCTATATTTTTCTTAGAGCTCATATCAAATCTTTTAATCACTACAATCCCGCCCAACAAACACGGAACAGTGAGCAATAAAAGATGACCCTGAGTGAAAGTAAATTTATCTTGATATTGACTAGAATCAGCAAGAGCTCCTATTTCTCCTTCAATATTTAGAGATTTTGGTTCTTGTTCTTTTACCGCTACTACCATAACCCCCTCTCTACTTAAACCTGAAGCACCAGAAACAATATTTTTAATATTTTCTTCTTTAATAGAATCTTCTTCATCTACTACGACTAAAACAGACGCTGTTTGTTTTTCCTGTTTTTTACCAAATTCTGATTTTGAGTAATTATTAATATGCACTCTTGCCTCCATCACATGAGGCATTCTAATTAGAGTCTGTTCAATAGAACGAGCGAGCTTTCTTTCTAAAAAATGATTTAATTCTTTTTTAGTTTGAACAAAACCAGATGAAGTTTCAGGCTCAGGTTCACTGTTTAAAAAACGACTTAAGGCTAATATTTCTAGCGCTCTAGTACTTTTAGCCTTAGGCACTTCAATTGCCCAATTTGTGCCGTCTTTTACTTTCTCTGCTTTAATGCCGTACTTATGTAGTGCAATAATTATCTTATTTGCCTTTAGCTCATTTACGCTACTTACTATTCTCTCAGTACAAGAACATAATAAAAGTAAAAGACATATTAGAAGAGCTCTCATTTTTAGAGGTTTAATTAACAAAGTTCTCATTTAATTTACCGCTAAAGAAGTTTCTAACTCTACTCTCATCTGGCTAGCTTCAATACTACTTTTTAGAGAACTAAGAGCGCTTTTTCTAAGTCTAGAAATCCAACTTTTAGACTTGCCACCAATTTTAGATTCTATTTGCTTATAAGTATTTTCATTAAAGTAATATTCATTTACTACTGTTTTTCTATCTTCAGATAAATTCTCAACTAAATCATTAAGATAGCTTTTAGCTTCTTTTGTCTCGTATTCTTTTTCAGGATTAGTGCTTCTTGAATATGCTAGCTCAACATGATCTTTTGCACCAAAATGCATACTAATTCCATAATCCTCAATTACACTCTGTAAAGAAATTAATTCGCTAATATCTTTTGCAGCTCTAAAATTAAACTTACTGTGCTCGTCTCCTTTTTTAATTTCACAATATACTGTTCTAGGTAAAGTTGCAGAGCTTCTCATAATATCGAACATTGCTCCTCTAATTCTATAAAAAGCATATGATGAAAATTTATTTCCTGATTCAAAATCATACTTCTTTGCTGCCTCACAAAGCCCAAGCATTGCTGCACTTACAAAGTCTTCTAGTTCTAGACCCGGTAACTTATGTCTTTTAAAAAACTTTGCAGCCATCGCTCTTGCTAGTGATAAATGTTCAATAACTAAATCATTTCTTTTCTGGTTCATGATTTTCTCCCTTTTAAATATTATTAGTAAAAAATTTTCTTACCCTTACTTATGCAAGCGCGTGCCAACTTTCACAGCCACGTAAGTAGCTGTAATTCCTGAACTCTTGTTTTCCTTATTGAGGCAAAATGCCTCAGCATTGATGCAATTTGCCCATGCGTGCTATCAAAGCACTATGTTTGGTCTTGGATTCTCTGAAATACTTGTAATTGCAGTAGTTATTCTACTTGTTGTTGGCCCTGAGAAGCTTCCTGAGTTTATGCAAATGCTTGGGAAGAATATTAGAAAAGTTAGAAATGCATCGGATGAGCTAAAAGATAGTTTAAAAATTAATCTAGATGAATAAATGTCTAAGCTGAACGAAATGCCTTTTTTAGAGCACTTATCTGATTTAAGGCAGTGCTTACTAAAAACTATCCTTGGTATTTTTACAGCTAGTATTCTAGCTTATTTTTTTAGTAATGATGTTTTTAGAATACTTACTGAACCAATTAGAGATAACTTCTCAGAACTTGAACTTATTGGGACAGGGCCTGCAGAAGCCTTTGTTGTTAAACTAAAAACAGCCTTAATTTGCGGGATTATTCTATCTTGTCCATTTACATTCTTACAACTTTGGAACTTTATCTCTCCTGCTCTTCATCAACATGAAAAAAAACTTACTATTCCCTTTGTTTTTGTAAGCTCAATATTTTTCTTTTTAGGAATAGTATTTTGCTACTATACTATTTTACCCTTTGCTTTTAGGTTCTTTCAAAAAGAGTATTTATCTATTGGAATAGAGGCTAATATTAAAATAGGCGAATACCTATCTTTTGTAACTAAACTACTTTTAATTTTCGGTGCAGTTTTTGAGCTTCCTGTATTAAGTTTTATATTTGCAAAGCTAGGTATACTTACTGATAAATGGCTGATCTCAAAATTTAGATATGTAATTGTTTTAGCTTTTGCTTTAGCAGCAGTGCTAACACCACCAGATATCATAACTCAGATCCTACTAGCATCTGCTCTAATTGTATTTTACGGAATATGTATACTGGTTACTTACTGCGTTAACAAAACACCTAGTAAAGAAAGTAGCATTACTCCTAATAAGCCGATTGAGAAAAAACCTAAATAGTAGTTAATGCTTGGTAAGCTTTCATAACGTTCACTTATAGATGTATCACTTAAACTTTTATTATTATCTAGCGCTGATTTAAATTTCTTAACATCAGCTAGTAAATCTTTTGCACATTGATATCTGTTTTCTGGATCTTTTTGCAATGCCTTGTTAACGATTTTCTTTAATATCACTGGGCAGTCAGGTTTCATAAACTCAACAGGAGTTGGCTCTTCTTCCATTCTTAACTTTAAAGTATGGTAAGGGTTTGCTCCTTGGCAAGGAACATCTCCAGTTAAGATCTGATATATAATTGCACCTACTGCATAGATATCAGCTCTCTTATCTATCTTTCCAGTGATTAGATATTCTGGACTCATATAATCAACAGTCCCTACTGGAGAGCCTTGTGTTACCTCTTGGCTAGATAGACAAGCACTAAAATCTGCAATTTTTAAAGTTCCATCACTCGTAAATAAAATATTTTCTGGTTTTAAATCTCTATGAACAATACCCGCTTTATGAATTTCAAATAAGCCTTTACTAATTGCAATTAGTATATTTGCAATTGCCTTGTAGTCATCTTCAAAACCATCTGAAATTAATTTTTTTAGGTTATCACCATCTGCGTATTCCATTGTAAAACCAGCAATAGAGCTATCTTCTAAATACTCATAACATCTAATTACATTGGGATGATTAATTAAATAAGAAGCTTGAATTTCACTTTTTAATCTTTTGAAATCTTTATCTGAGTCTGGATAAAATATTTTAAGAGCCATTTCAAAGTTAGAAAGACTGATATGTCTAACAAGATAAACATATCCACTACTACCTATTCCTAGTAGTTCTAAAACCTCATACTTTCCAAACAAAAGACTGCCTGGTGCATGTTCCACTATGCTTAAATCAGTAAATTGCAAAAAAACCCTTTTTCAACGCGTATAAGCATATTGTATCACAAATGTAATGTTTTTTTAAGAATTTATTATATTTTATTTAGATTTAGGTGGTTGAAACAGTATAGAACTGTTTGTAAGAATTTGAATGTAAATCAGTTATATTTAATTTAGAGCAGATAAGATTAAAACTTTTTTGTAGACTCAAAAATTTTGTATACATCATCGGATAACTACAAGAGTCAATTACTTCAGTCAAGCTTACTTAAATTAACAAGACTTCTTACAAAGAAAGCTTCTTCTCCCCTACTCGCAAAGCAAAATAAGCAATGCTTATATTAAGCAAAATAAATAGAGAAAAAACTAAATATGCATAAGTAGTATTCTTATCGTATAGAATCATAAATGAAAATTGAAAGATCACATCTACTAAAACAAGCATAACGGCAGCTACCATATAAGCAAGGTTACCAAAACTAGTTGCGACTTCAGAGACATGCTCCCATTTAAACTTTGCAAAATATGCTCCCATTCCTATTGCTAATGCCACTAATCCAAAGTTCACTATAAAGAGGCATAAGAATTTAAAACTTACAAAAGAGAAACTTTTATAATTAATCCAAGCGGCTATTGAAAAGATTAAAGAACTTACTAAGTAAATAACTACAAACCAAATCCAGAATTTATATTTTAAAATATTCTTAATTTTTATTGGTGCAGATTTTAAAACCCAAAAAGACTTTCCTTCCCTTGAAACTGATGCAAATGCAAACCTAGACGACAAGGCAGTAACGACAAAAGCTTCTACACAAATATTTAATATTGCGAAAAAAGATGTCCACCATTTAACAAGTCTAGCAGGGGCATTGTCTATAAAATAACCTTGCACTGTTAATGAATATAAATAAACACCACAAACTGCTAACAACATAAAAAATTGGACGCTCTGAGTTAAGTCTCTAGAAATTGTTTTAATTTCTTTTTCTGTAATCGCTTTTGGTTCTGCAGATAAAAACTTGGAACAAATTAGACTTAGTGACTTACTAAAAACTGATTCATTTCTCTTTGAGTGATTTAGAGTTGAAGCTATAAAAAAACCTTTTTCATATAAATTATATAAAAATAAGTATGCAAGAGCTATGACAGCTGCGCATTGAGAAAGAACTAATAGAGTAATCTTAATTATATTAGTGCCTCTAGGAACTAAACCTTCACTTAAAACTTCAGCTACTAAACTAGGGAATAAAAAAGGTTGTCTTTCAGCAGAGAACTTTTGCATAATCTCTAGCAAGTCAGTTACCTTAAACTCCTCGTATGCAACGCTAGATGAATATACACTGAAG
>CAYOZL010000019.1:0-4354 GCA_964408435.1 uncultured Bdellovibrionales bacterium
TTTGGCTCAATATTGACACTTTCAGCCACTATTGATCGTAAAAGCATAGAATCTCGCCAAGTAGAGTAGCTTTTAGGATAAAATTTACTATAAATGTCCAGCATTTTTTGACAACTTCTTAAAGCATGATTATAGCAGACTATAGAGAATATATCATATGCAATATCAAGACTACTATAAATCACTAGGAGTGAAGAAAGGCGCCTCAAAAGAGGAGATCTCAAAAGCCTATAAAAAGCTCGCTAGGAAATACCACCCAGATGTAAACAAAGAGTCTGATGCAGAAGATAAGTTCAAAAAAATCTCTGAGGCATATGAAGTTCTAAAAGACGAGAAGAAAAGAAAACAATACGATACCTTTGGTTCAAGTATGAATAATGGGGGCAGCCAAGCAAACTGGGAAGATATCCTTTCTCAAAGTGGATTTGGAGGAGCTGGCAGGAGAGGTAAAAGAAACGGTAACTTTCAATTTGAATCAAATGGATTTAGTGATTTTTTTAACTCACTATTTAGTGAAGGACAGCAATTTAGTCACCCAGCTCATTCAAGAGCACAAAAAGCACAAGACTATACTGCAACAATAGAAGTGAGTCTTGAAGAAGCTGCAAATAGAGTAAACAAATCAATTAAACTAAGAACTGATAGCGGAGTTAAAACCTACCAAATAAAAATTCCTGCAAAAATTAAAAACGGTAAAACAATCAGATTAGCAGGCCAAGGATCTCAAAATGGAGCAAAACCAGGAGACCTTCTTTTAAAAGTAAAAATATTACCGCATAGTAAATTCAAACTTAAAGAAGATGGTAAAATTTCTTATACACTGAAACTAAGCCCTTGGGAGTCTGCACTTGGAACGAAAGTAGAAGTCCCTACTCTTTTTGGACCTGTAAGCTTAAAAATTCCTTCAGGCACTAGCTCTAGCACTACTTTTAAACTTAAATCTAAAGGACTTCCACTTACTGAAAAAAGTAATGCTGATATGCTTATTAAAACAAAAGTATGCTTACCCAAGAAATTGTCTGAAAAAGAAAAAGAGCTTTTTTCAGAACTAAAAACTGTTTCTGAGTATAATCCTAGAAGCTAATTATTAACGAACTAGAGTCAGAGATTATATAGAGCAAAATCTACAGAGCTCCAGTCTATTAGGAGATAAAAATTCAATACACTCTTAAAAAATAATTCTTATTAAGGTTATTTGTTAATTACTTTAACTATGCACTCAAAAAAAATAGTGACAATCTTATCGACATTTGCAATTGCAATTGATGGGTCTTCAATGCCATAATTCTGCCAAATTAAGTCTTTTCTCCCTGTAACACGAAAAGTATTATCAATTTCTTTTTTAATCAAAATAGGAATTTCTAAATTTTTTACGACTCCTAACATTGTTAAACTTCCTACGATTACTTCATTACAAATTGACTTTGGCTTCATCTTGTTCAAATTACAATTTTGTTTAATCTGATCTAATTTAAAAAAAATATTTGGATATTGATTTAGATTCATTACCTCTTTTAATCTATAATCTCTTGAAATATTTTCAGTATCAAAACTCTCTACATCAAAGACTATCTCTGCTACTATAGAATTCAAATCTCTTGCTTTCTTAAGCCAAACTTTCCCTGAAAGACTCTTTACCACTCCCTTAACAACATGCCAGGTTGAACCTAACTCAAATCTCACCTCAACATTATTTGTATTAAGTTCTTGTAACAATATACTATTAGACTGACTCAAAATAAATTTTGGGGTAAATAATATGCAAAAAAAAATGAATACTATTGCTTTGATCATAGGTCTTTATTTTTAGTAGTAAAATGTTTTTGTATAAATATAGACATCTAAACAAAAAGTTTATTCTATATTTAATTAAAAATAGAGATTTTTACAAGAGTAGCTACAGTTGTTATATTTTATAAGTGAAACTTAGATCATACAAAAAAATAACTTTAGTGCTAATACTCCTTTCTATTACTAGCTATAGATTCTTCACTAAACAGAACTGGGCATTTAGTTGTAGCAAACCCTCTGATAATTTTTCGCAACAGATGATTAGGCTAGCAACGTTAATGCAAAATTTTTATGAATCAACTCCTAGATCAAAAAATGACATCTCCTCTAAGCCCTCTAAGTATTGGGAAAAAGGATTTAAAGACTCTAAAAATAATCTAAAAAATGCTCTTGAAGAAATTAGACTTAACATAAACAAATGCAAAGAAATAAATAAGGTACCATCTTACCTTACCAACCTTAACAAAACAGTTAAGAGTCTTTCCCATATAGGCTCAAAAAAACATCAATTTGGCTTTAACGTAGAGGATTTAAAATACATCAAAGATACTCAAAAACTTACTTCAATACCTAGAATTCTAAAAAATCAAAAATTTTTAAATGCTCTTTCTCCACCACTAAACTTAGATCAAGCAAAACATTATTTAGAGATAACTAACAAAAAACTAAGTCAAAAAGATCGTTTAATCTATTTTTCATATATCTCTAGACACCTTGGAACTCCTGACAATGAAGATGCATTTGGAAGACTATTAATAATTGTCCCTGGGGAAATAGAGAAATGGGTACAATTTGGGATACATAGAAATAACCTAGAAGTAAAAAACGTTTCAGTCATTTCTGTTAACAAAGAGACTCACGATACATACTATAGTGACAACTATCGTATTAGGAATGAAAAGAATTTAATTACTTTTAAACATAGATATTTTTATAATCTTGAGAAGAAGTATGACACACAAATTGATCGTTGTGTTACTTGTCATACTACAGGAGTAATACCAATTATTCCTGAAAAAAATTCTGTTTCTAAAAAGGAGATTCCACAGTTAATAAAAGCAAATAATCGATTTCTTTCATACATGCCTCCTAAATTTGGAGGATATATCTCGGAGTTGAGGAGTGGGCCAGTCTTAGGAAAAATTAAAGAGACTAACCAGAGAATGACATTACTTAGGAGATGCGCGCCAAAAGTATCACTAGACATTAAGAAAAAAATAGCTTCATCAATGAACTGTGCAACATGTCATAATAATAAAGCGTTGGGTAGCTTTTACTTTCCATTTAAAAAAATAATGCTTCACGAAGCAATAATAAATGGCAATATGCCACCAGCAAAATCATACCTTTCTAGAGATACAGTTCAAGATACAAGCTCACTATCTAAATTTGAGCGTAAAACTATTTACGAATGCCTTATAGAAGAATATTTTGGCAATGTAAGAAATAAATCAACTATTGATTCGGAACTGTACAAGTGGTTAATAAATGATCAAGAATTTGGCGTCAGAGGATCTTCCTCAGTCCAACCATAACAAGTTACCGCTTTCCAGCTATTTCCTTTTTTTTCACGTTTACTTTCAGCAGTTTTACAAGTCACTCCCTGCCCTTCAAAACTAGTCAATGGTAAATACCATTCTGAAACTTGCTCTATATTACTTGGTAAATAATGACAAGCTAAAGACCTACGCCATCTAGACTTATCTTTATTAGGAGGAGAGCCATGTAAAATATTACCATTAAAAACCACAGCATCTCCAGGTTCTAAAATCGGAAAATAGATCTTAGTTTCTGGCTCAAGATTTACTCCATGCCGTCCACTTAATGTTCGAGCTCTAGGTTGCTCTTCTTCTAATTCATCAATTATTTCATACTTCTTCTTATGGCTACCAGGGACTAAAGCTAACCCTCCATTCAATGAATCTACTTTGTCTAAAGCAACCCATATACCTGTACACGGATAAGGTTCTGCTTCAAAATAATAGTTATCCCAGTGCAATCCTTGGCCTGGGGTTCCTGGGGGCTTGTAGTAATAAATAGTTTGAGCGGCCAAAGGCTTCACACCTAAAAGATTTTCTAGCAGTTTTTCAAAAATAGGATTCAACATAACATCTTTTGCATGATCCCAGTACATTTCTGGTTTTACTACTCTCCAATTCTGTAATGGAGATTCGTTTTCTCGATTTGAGCTAACTAGGACCTCACGCTCTTTAACGACATTAGAATAATGCTTATTAATTTGTTTAACTTTTTCTAGGGTCAATAAATTCTTTAGTAATAAAAATCCGTTATCATCCCATTTTTGCTTATCAATCTTCATAGTTAAATCCTTATTTGCACAAGTATATCAAAAACGTTTTGACTAAAGCAAACTAGTATCAAAAAATTATCGCTCTAGAAGAATTAATATTTTTATTTTTAAATTTCTAAGAAGTAATATCTTACTTTGCAACAAAAACAAATCTAATCGTTCTCTACTTAACTATATTTATTCTGGCTTGTGGAAGCTCAAGAACTCCTACTTAAGTAAATTACTAAAATGAGGCTGTCGTATTACTATCAG
>CAYOZL010000019.1:4454-35505 GCA_964408435.1 uncultured Bdellovibrionales bacterium
AGCTATTCGAGTCTGACGAATTACTATCAGAGCTATTCGAGTCTGACGAATTACTATCAGAGCTATTCGAGTCTGACGAATTACTCTCAGAGCTATTCGAGTCTGACGAATTACTCTCAGAGCTATTCGAGTCTGACAAATTACTATCAGAGCTATTCGAGTCTGACAAATTACCATCAGAGCTATTCGAGTCTGACGAATTACTACTAAAGCTTTCAGAATCTTCTTCTACTCTTAAAGCTCGTGCTTGAGGCACTCTCATTATAGTAGCTACGCTTTCTCCTGCAGAAGATTTCATTATCCTATTATAGTCTATATTCTCCTCTGAAGAAAAAACTCTTAGCAACTCTCCAGTTATTCTATCACCTTCTTCAAGAGTTTCTACAGTAACAATTCCCGTAAAGTCATAACCTATTTCTTCATGTAATGGGATATCTAAAGTGTTTTCTAATCTCCATATTGAACGACTAAGACTAATCTTCTCACCATTGGGATCGAACAAAGAAACTTTAATATCCATACTCTTTGAGCTTACGTTCAAAATCTTTAACCAATTTGCAGCTCTCAGATTAGTATCAATAGAAAAAGTAATTTCAGAACTAGAGGATTTACTAATATCACTTGCTTGTGCGGCATAAGCCCAAGTCAAATCATTGGTATCATGACCATAAAATAAACTCTGCACTAAGATACCTGAACTATTAGCATAATCGCCAACACATCTTGCTGTAAGAGTTCCTACATTAAGTTCACCTAAATAATCATTCAAATTAAAATGCTTTTGAGTAAATGGTAACATTCGTATAATCTCTTTATGCAACTCTATGTTGTCTCTAGACTTTACTAGGACTTCAACATCTATAGTTGAATTAGAAGGATTAACAATTTCTCCCCAATTCTTAGCAGGCCCCATAGTAGAGGCAGTTATAGGAGCTGGCTGACAAGAGCCCTCCCTAGAACCTAAAACAAACGCAAAAGAATAAGAATTATCACTTCGATAGCCATACCTTGATACAAAAGCTCCGTATGGCTGCTGCATATCTTCTGGGATAATTGTATAAGTCCCCATTTGCTCACCATGTTGGTGACCTAGTGGAATATCAATACGTGCCCCTGCAGCCAGATCGCTGACTCTAGTTGACTGATTTTTATCGTATGTACCGTCTTCTAAATTAACAGAAATATCTAAATTCAAAGACTCTTTTCCAGGATTATAAATTGACAACCAGTTCTGAGTAGGCGCATCTTTAACTTGTTCCAAGTTAAAAGAATTATATGACCCCTTAGTTTTACCTTGAGAAGGTGCATTAACAGGAATAGAATATGCAAATTCTAATTTATTATTAGAACTGCTCTTTTTATATATCATTGTTGAACATTGAATCTCAGAAGCGCTATCGTCTAAATTACTAATAGAAAATGTTCCATAATTATTTTTAATATTATAATCATCTAAAGCTATATGGACATTTCCGTTTGGTAAAACCTCTACTACTTTTTCTCCTAAATTACTCCCAGTATGATCAACTAAAGAAAAATGTAAAACTGATAGATCATCGCTGAGATTAGAGCACTCTACTACATTAGTCATGTCTAGAAGACCTATCCATACCCCAATCATTTCTATAGGATTATTTTCCAATAAATTTTCGTTATCAGAACCACAATCCCCAGTTCTACAGTTAGGATTTGGGAAGCCTAGAACGAAGATGCCTACTAGAGATACAAATACCAATAAAAATAATAAATATATGTCGTTTTTTTTATTGAAAATTCTTTTATTATTCATGTTACTTTTAGCCTATAGATCAATAAATATTATTCTCACTACTCAAAGATACATTGATGATTATCTTCAGCTATATGATGCTAGAAAAGACAATAGGGTCTCAAAATTTTTTCTAAACGCAATTAAGTTAAATCATTATGCTTGCTACTAATAACTTAAACCTATTTACTATATGTTAATCGTTACTTTTAATGCTAATTTAGTCTAACTTTGAAATTGCCATTTTCTAATTATATGAGTCTACCAGTGTCAATTAAGGTAATTTTTAGCCTTACTATGTCATTTTTGGTTGTCTACATAGTTTATTCTGCATCTTTAGACTATCCTAAATTCAATATCGCATCACTTAATCCTCAAATTAAGAGTTTTCCTGTAAAGTTTAAAGGTCAAAGACTTAAACGAATTTTGGTCAATGTAGATATAGCAAAGATTCATCCAAACTTAGTTGAAGTTCATGCTGATGACTGCATAAACCTAATTAAAGTTAATGGTAAAAAAGTGGCTTCAACAAATCTTCCCCACTGCAACTGGGAACAACCAACTATAATTTCTCTAAAAAAACTACTGAAAAATGGTAAAAATATAATAGAATTAAATATTGAGAACTTTGGAGGCACTGGCAGGATAGACTTAAAATGGGTTCCTGATCATATTTTTTTTCCTTTAATGCTTTTTTTTATACTTCTACCTACTTACTTATATCTATACACAAACAACACTAGTAATAATTTTGGTTTTGCTAGCCCACACTTATCTTTAATTTTAATAATATATTCTGTAATTACCTTGCTAGGAGTAGGTTCAGTAAGTCCTACTTATGACGAAAGAGACGATATGAAGTTTATAAACTGTTCTCTGAATAACAGAAAAGACTGCAAAACTGATTTAACACAGGCAAGACTTCCCTATAACATACATATATGGGCGTCTAAGAATTTTGAAGATTTTACTGGAAAAAAATCTTGGATTACACACTATTTTATTAGCTACATATTTGGTTTTTGTATTGTAATCTTAATTTTTTACTTTTGTCTTAAAAGGTTCAACACATTTTATGCTACTTTATGCTCACTGCTTTTAATACTGAGCCCTTCTTTTATTTCATCAGCTAGAATGCTAGTAACTCATTCTAATATAATATTAATGTTTTTCATTTTCTGTTCAGTAATAACTCTCTATCGATTTTTGGATAAACCGGACATTGTTAGATTACTATTATTAGCATTTTTTTCAGCATCTTGTCTTGCTTCTAATTTACTTGGAGCTGCAGTATTTGGAATTATTTTAGTATCTTACTTATTTTTTATAATCATAAAAAAAGTAAGATTTAAACTTTGGCATCTAATTTATATTCCTATCTGTATAGGAGCATTTTTCATACTCTCTCCTGCCCATCAAACACCTACTGGATTAAAACAACTTAACAATATCGTAAAATGGGGTAGTAGAGGTCATTACAGATATTGGAACTATTTTGGCGCTAATTCTTCGGAACCCCAATGGTGGTTCTCGCTACTTATTTTCATTTTTAAAACCAGTCCTATATTCTCCCCCTTAGTTGCTTTGCAACCAATCATATACTTCTTAAAAAAGAATAAAAATAATTTAGACCACTTCCTATTTTCCTTAACTATCTCTATTTTTGGTTACCTATTAACCAAACCTATTCTTTTTAAATATTCAGCTCCTCATCATCAGTCTTTCTTAACGCCAATCGCATACTTAGTTATCACTTCATGCTTATTTGAACTTCATCGCTTATATATTACAAAAAACAAATATATTAAAATAAAATGCTCTATTGTTGCATTAGTTTTTTTCGTGCACTTACTAGATGTACTAAGATTTCATCCAAATTATATTTTTTACGGTAATCAATTTAACAAAAAACTCATTGGTGAGTTTTACGGTCCAGCTGTTCTACATTGCCAAGATTTAAACCTTATAAATAGAAAAATTGCTAAATTAACAAAAATAAGTGACAAGATAATTAAATTTCATGGATGTCCATTTAAGAATAGAAATTTTGTCGAATTTAACGACATTAAAGATACACGTAGATACAGATATGCTGTTTGGGATTACCTAAACTCTATCCATTTGCAAAGAAAAGGGAAGAAAAAATATATGAAGTTCTTGAATAATAACTGTAAAGAAATTTACAGTTATACTTTCCCTCTCGATGTAGAAGCATATAAACTGTATCGTTGTTTTGATAAGGATAAATAATAAAATGTTTAGTAAAAAAATTTTAATTAAGATTCTGTCAGTTTTACCTTATGCTTTTATGGGCATAGTTTTATTCTTAGCTTTATCTTTTCTTGATCTCTTCTCCTTTTTAACAAATATTATCATGTATAAAGGCATAATGAATGCTACTTTAACATTTATTATACAAGTCCTTTTCATCACTAAACATAAGGACTTAGATCTAAAACTCTCTGCTTGCTACTTGGCAATCGCATTTAATATCTCATTCCTAGTTATATTTCCTGTTACAATAGATCGCTCTGTTTCTGTTTATTTGTTAAGTAAGATAGAGGAAAATGTAGATGGAATAAAAGAAAAGGACTTAGAAAAGTTTTTAATAGAAGAATATGTAGTTAAATTCTCAGCAGTTGAACGAAGAGTTAAAGAGCAAAAAATAAATAGAATAATAGAATCTAGAAAAAACAAACTTCATTTAACTAAAATAGGTAGGAACTTTCTTTCATTCTGTAAATTAACTAGTAAAGTATTTCATACTGACAAACGATTTATATATAATAAATAATTTACTAAACTTTAAACTAATGACAACTAAAACTATTTAATATTAATATTTGACTATTTTTACTTACAAATGCTAAAATTAATACTAGATAGGTGTGTATATTTTCAGGAGATAAATATGAAAAAAAAAGAAAGTAAAGAAAATAAAAAAAGTATTGAAAAAAAAGAATATTCTCGCCCAGAAATTAAAAAGCATGGCTCACTAGAAAAAACTAAAGCAGCAGCCAACTCTTCTCTTCGTTGGTAAGTTTCATTACCTAGCTAAAAAGGAGTGCAACACATTAGTATTCCTTTTTACCCTCATCATTATAGTTTATTGCCTACAAGAACTAAGATGCTTATTCCCTAGTGAATGATTATACATTTATCAGACAAAACTATATTTTTTAAATGCTCTGAGGAATCAGTCAAAGAGGCTTTAAAAACTTACATAACTCTAAATGGAGGATTGGTTACAGATGGGAATAGTGCCGACTATCAAATTAACTACTTCTTGCTTGAAAACTTAGAAGCTATATCAAATTTACCATCAATAATAGAAGCAAAAGTAAATGTTTACGAAACTCCAGAAGTTAATGTTTCAGTATTCGAAGACTTCAATAGCTCCTTCTACTACTATCATAGAACACATCAACTTACTCAACTCGTTAGAAAAGAAAAGAAAATTAATCAATGGATAGACAAGACTAAATTAGAGCCTGAAAAAGCAGTAGTTTTAGGTTGGTGTTTTTTTGTTGAATCTCTTCTTCTCGCAGATGAGTTTTGCTTTATTCACTCAGGTTGTGTTTCTTACAAGAATGAGGGCACTCTATTTGTTGCCAATGCCAATCAAGGAAAAAGCACTCTCTCTCTTCTTGCTACTATTCAAGGATATGACTATTTAAGCGATGATCAACTTGCATTAAAAGAAACTAGTGAAGGAGTGAAGGCTTTTAGAGCACTGCACTGGCCAACTATATGGGTAACAGCCTTAGACTTATTTCCTGAAATTAAGAATGACATAATAAAATTTTCCAAAAAACGTAAATGGGACTACAGAAACAAAATTGAATACCCAATAGCAAAAATTTTTCCAAATCAAATTAAGAACTCCTGTTCACCAAAAACATTGTTTTTCCTAAATCTAGTTGACGACAGCAAAATAAAGATAGAGGGGATTTCAAAACAAGAAGCTCTATTTAAACTACTGGACTTAAATAAAATAAAATATGCACCAAATTTTAAAACAAAAAACAAAAATCAAACAATTAGAAATCAACTTTCATGTTTTTTTTCACTAATTGAACAAGTTGAATGTCTTAACCTTACTTACTCTTTTAGCGAGATTAATAAGGTAGTTGACTTAATCAAGTAAAATAACACATAAATCTACAGACTTTTATAATCTGAAGTCATTTGAACTCCTTTAGAATAAGCTAATTTAAAAAGATTTAGCATTGCAACTTCCTTAGACTTCAAATTAGTTGCTATCTCTGGACATTTAAAATTTAGGCTATTTTTCACTTCCGATAGCAGATTTTTTCTACCTAACTCAAAAGAAGAAAAAAATTCTTTCCAATTATATCGAAACTCGACTGAAACCTCTCTTGCAGGTGAGACTCCAGGCAATAGTTGTTTTTGGTAATTTAATAAGTCCTTTAACAAATCACTAGAAACATTCCACTTATCGCATTTACTTAACATTATCGATAAAACTTCTGAATAAAATTCTTCAGGCTTCTGACTTGCCAATAAATAAACTGAATCATTAGCATTCCAGCGCCTCTCTTCAAATCCTGGCACAGGAACAACTTGCTCTTGATGATCATGTTGATCCAGTCTGCTATTTAGATACGAGACTATGGAGAACAGACAATTATTTTCTTTATTGGCTGAATCTATAATTGGTTCAATTATATTCTTTAAACTAACTCCAAGATGAAAGTGTAAGTACACAATTACACAATTAAGCAATTTATAATCATGAAAAGCAACAAACATGTGTCCGAATATATAAGAGCGTCTCCAATCTGCATGTGACATTGATGAAGTGGCAACTATCACTTCCTCATATTCAGGAATTGATTTTTCATCTAAAATTCTCCTCCACATCCCACCTTTAACTTTACGAGTTTTTATTTGATATTTCTCTCTGTAATGTTGTTCTCCTAATTCGGCGTTTGGCAACATAATAACTGGATTCAAGCTGATATGGTCTCCTGCATAAGGAGAACTAGACTTTTCTAATCCAGCGCAAAAAGAATCATACGTTTCTCCAGGTAAACCTAACAAAACATCAGTGTAAGTTGAAATTCCACGTCGATGATATTCAAGCTTTAGCTTATAATATGTTTCTAATGATATATTATCTCTTCTATTAATTCTTAGTGTTTCCGGATCGTTTGATTGAGTAGAAAGTGTGATAACAGTTGCAAGTCCAGCATTATGTAAGATTTCGGCTAATTCAACTGTTCTACTGAATGCATTTTTAGTCCAATTAATAAAAAAAATGCCTGGGCATCCTGAATCTTGACTAAGCTTAGCTATGTATTTTGCTATATCTAAATCTCTTCTTTTCATACCAAAATTTGCATCGGCTCCAAATAAATAATGAATTTTCTTTTTGCTTATCCAATCTAACTCATCTTTAACTCTCTGATCTTCAAAAGAATAAACACGACTCTCAGTAGCCTGCCCCCAATCACAAAATGTACATGAGAAAGGACAACCTCTATTAGATTCCCATATTGCTCCAGTAATCGCGTCAGGATACTTGGATAGTATCTCATCAAAAGTACCATCCAAAAAAGGTGATGGGAGTTGTGCTAAGTTAGCTACTCTCGGCCTAGGCCTATTCTGCTTTATCACTCCATCAGCTTCTCTATAAGTAATACCTTCAATTTTTGACCAATCTCTTTCTTTTAAACTTTCTTTTAAAATTTCACTGAACGTAATCTCACCTTCACCACCTGCAGTGATATCAATAAAACTATTCTCTTCTAAAAAGGTTTGCACCTCAGGAGTTTTTCTTGGGACTGACGGGCCACCAAAAACTATTATTACTTCTGGGTATTTTTCTTTAATCTTACTTGCAAGAATTAATGAGTAATTTGTATTCCAGAGATAACAAGAAAAACCTACAATATACGGGTCAACGATACGCTCTAATGCTCTATCGATATTCTCTCTTAAAATACATATTTCAAATTCAAAGTGTTTGTTTATCTCTTCAATACTTCGTGAATAAGCGCAAAGCATACCTGCAGCTAAAGGCAACATGTTATGCTCATGTGCACTATTATACTGATTCAGATAAACTTTCACTCAATGCCTCACTATACCTTATTAAATAAGTATACATTTCTATATAAAAAAGTAAATTTTTCATTGAGCATTACTAATACTTTAAGCAAATAACGGCCTTGTGAAAAATTCTCAGAAATTTTTAAATTATTTAACTTAATCAAATTCATTTTTTGCTCTACTTCCAAGATATTTTTTTTGTAAGTATGAACTTTATCTATGTTCACACTTTCTATAAAAGGTTCTAGCACAGCACAAACCCTTGAAAGATAAACACCTTCAAGATTAAAAAAGTACTGAACACTCAGTTCGATTTCCTTACCTATTTCAATTTTTTCAGAACAATTTATCTTAGCAGAACTAAAATTATGCATCCCCTCAAAAATACTCCAACAGTTTATACAATCCTCAACTTTTCTCTTCATTCCACTTAAATCTAACATTTCGCTCTCCCATCTAGAGACAGAATTTTCTCCACAATAGGGACATAAGGTCTTATTTAAGTGCACACCTCTGTCTGCAGGGAAAAAATTTGCATTAAAACCAATTGTTGCTTTTGGATTAATTATAAATACTTTCATAAAATTTTCGTGTAACAAAGTAAGATTTTTGAACAGAGATAAAAAAACCTTAAACTCTCTTTGCTCACCTTTAATATAATAATTAGGTGAATTATTAATTCTCATTGCTCCATGCTCTAAGTCATTAATTGATTGATTTAAATTACAAAATGCTTCTACTAGTCTCTTATCATCACAATGTTTTTTAAAGATTACTCTATTATCTTTTTTAATATTTTCCTCTAGCAAACGTATGATACATCTACCGTAGTGAAGCGCTTGAAAAAAGTTTCTTTGCACAGCGACCCCTTTCAATGGAGTAGCTACACTATCAATGTAATCATAAAAGCCATTTGCATTAAAAAAATCGTCTAAAATATAATTAATATTTTTTTTCAATGCTCTAGTAGTTGTATTGAAGCTAATACTTGGATCTCCCCATAAATCAAACATCTGAGGATACCACCCTATCTCACTGTAATGTTTCTCATTCCCTTCTTGTACGGCTTGACCCAATGTATTTCCATTTGAAATAGCTTCAGAAAAGACCAAACCGCTAAAACATCCAAAATCTGTTAAGCCTCTTGTAGTTATAAAACATCCATTATTAGTCGATTTAGCTAGCTGATATGCAATGCTAGTTTCAGTCTCAACAAAAGACTTTGAAAATAAAAAACCATAACATGAGCTTAAACATAGAACATCTGCGCTAATTTTCGACAAGGGGTAAAGAGAGGAGCTTGAAGAAGCTTTATCAACTCTGTTACAAGTATTATCGAAAAAACATGGTAAGGATTTTAACTTAGCTTCTTGTGAAAATTCTAACTTGGCACAAATCACAAGATTACCCAAAAAAGCATCTATACCATTAGAGTGACAATCAATAAATTTAAACAATGAATCTTCTTCTAAAAACTCTCTTAAGTCCTGAGCTTTGGTATCGACTCCTGCTATATATCTACAATTACCATCTGTAATATTTATTTCAGGTGAATGGTTTGTAAAAAGGAAATGAAAAAACTTTTTTTGAGAATTCTTCTTAATTTGCAATACCAATTGCTTAATCATAAAAATCTCAGATTCTTCTTCCCCGTATGGGAAGAAAAAACCTATTGGAACTCCACTATTTAGTAATTTAATTTTATTTAAGCTTTCAAATTGCTCTAAAGAAATATTATTAGGAAGCATCCAAAAATATGAGCTAGTATTTTTTGTGACTAAAAAGAACTTTTCTTTACTAACTTGATTTCCTAAAAATAATAGCTTCCTATTTGTAATTAATGAATAAGTTAAAGCCAGGCCTAACCTTGCACCTTCTTCTACCACTATAAGGTCATCGCAATTCAAATTAAGATAGGAGAGGTCATTATCGCTATTAACGATACTTACTTTACTACCACCTATTACTTTAACCGAATTCGAATCAAGACTGACAATATCTTTTAGAACTTGTATTTTTTCTTTATCTAAAATACGTGACTCTAAATACCCAATATCAATATTTTCTATTTCTATTCCGTGTTTTAAAAAATACATGCAAAGAATATTTGATATCTCTACACTAGAGCAAGGGAGTACAAGCTCTTCATCAATCTGGGATTGATTAAATAAACTAATTAAACCAAGAGTATAAGGCTCGACAGAGTTAATAATTAATACTTTCATAAGTTAATATGCTTCAACAAAAAGAGACAAGTAATGCTCTTTATAAACTTCTTTAGCTGCCCAACTATTATCAACTAAAAGATTATCATCAAGGCTTTTCTGATAAGTCATTCTTTTGACATTCTGAAACCCAGCTGATTTTAAAAGTTTTTCAATAGTCTCGAAATCATATCCATATTTATGATGATCAACTATCCCAGGAAAAGAGCCAGCACCTGCATAGTGCAAAAAAGACTCTAAATTAGTTTGGTGATAAGGCATCTGCCATTTTTGCGAAAAATAGTTAAAAAAACTACTTTCACCTTTACTATAAAATTCTAAAAAAACTTTTATATCAGGTACCACAATCCTTATGATTCCCTCTGGCCTAAGAACTCTTTTTATCTCCTTCATCAACGATAATGCAGGCTCTTTATAATTTAAATGCTCTAATACATGAGAAAGATAAACATACTGAACTGAGCTATCATAAAAAGGGAGAGTATTAAGAATATTAAATTTAAAATTACTTGAATTAATGTCAATATTAATCCAATTCTCTAGGATATTATCACCACAACCTAAATTCAACTTTAAATCTGTAGAGTTAAGATCTATTGCTTCTAGTTGTTGCTTTAGTTGAGCATTAGTATGCACTTTAATATCTTTCTCTAATTGCGTTATTAAAAAATGTATAAAACTTATTTTTGAATTAATTTTAGAGAAATTGTCTTCACTGCTGCTTAAAACTTGCCAATCCAACTTCAATTTCGAAGTATATATTTCTAAAGACTTAAGATAATCAGATATATCAGAAAAATTCTTCTTATTTCTATCTAAATTATTAGAATCAACTTCTAACAGTATCTCTTTGCTCAAAAGAAAGTTTATAGATTCTAATAATTTTTTAGGATCTACACTATTATATTTAGATAAATAATCTTCTACTTTATTTATAGTGGAAAAAAAATTAAAAATTCTGACTACTTCTAAATCAGAATAATTACAAGCAATAATTTTTCCATCTGAGTTAATAACGTAAAAGCGAGCTTCTCCATTTAAAGAAAGATATACTGCTTTGTGATTTGATATAAATTTTTTAAACCCTAGTTTTTCTATTTTTGCTCCAAGAATTAAAATTTAGGTTTCAATGAATAAAAATAAGGTCCATCGCCAGAGTAGAACTCTTTTACTGCCAAATAAGCTTTTTCTTGAATATCAATTAAAGCAAATAAAGCATTTTCAATGTTTCTTTGTTGCTCCCTACTTAAGTAACCACATTCAACAAAAACTTCTGCAGAAAGCGAAGCATGGCCCACACCTATATCATGTATTTCATGGTCTCTAAATGGTGCATATACTGCTTCATCTAATAGATTATATTCTTTAATTTTGTTCCAATCTGCAATAGCCTTATCTATAAAGACTTGGCCGGCTGGTGGAGCCTCAACTACTCCTAAAATAACACTATAAGCATACACATTATTTCTAGATAGCCATCTTAAATGATTAATTTGTCCTAAAGTTTCAGCAAGAGGATAAGCTTCAGTAAACTCTTCTTCTGTAAAACAGCCTGATTGAAGCAAGCCTGACTTAAGCCATTCCCCATGCATATATTCGTCTTCTAAGAAAGCTCCAAACGCAAGACTCATTCTCTCATTAGGGGCACCGGCTACTGCTGGGGCGATATGACTAGCAGCAGACTGAACATAGTGATATGCCTCAACCAGTGAGCCAAGCAATACCCTTTTGCTAGGAACTTCACCATCTCCAAGAATACTAACTCTTTTGAGCATACTTTTTCTAAGAGCTCGACCAACAGAGACTATATTGTCATGAAAAGTAATACCCTTGATAACTTGTTTAGACTTGTCTTCAATTATTCCTTGAAGAAATAAGTCCTGAAGCACTAGATGAACTTTACCAACACTCCAATCTAGCTCTGCTGCTAATGCTGGCAATCCTTTAAGACCATCAATTGCATTTAGAAGTTTAGAAACTGTTTCTCCATCTTGACCAGCAATTTTAACAAACTGCCACCCTACGTCGATAACCAAAGAACCTTCAACTAGCTCGTGGCTTATGTAGCCGTAAACGGAAGGAATTACATCTTTACTAATTAAATCTCTTGTAGTTTTCTTAGCCAATGGACGCCAGTGAAATGCTGACGAACCATCTAGATGGTCGAACTTGCCCATAGTTTTTTTTTGAAAAGGCTTATTTAGGTTAAATTTTCCTGCTAAATAATTTAGCAGGAAAATTAATGAATCTACATTCTTGTAGCAGGATCAAAACCAGTACTTTTAATTTCTGTCTCAATTGTTACTGATTCTTTATTATTTTCTTCTTCTTTCTTATCTTCATTTTCATTCTCATTTTCTTCGTTCATACTAATCTCCTTTAAATGTAAATAATAACTAGATTTGACGGAACTAGATCCAGTGAAATAATACAACTATATACGACATAATTCAATCTATAGTATTGAAAGCAAACCCAAATCAAGCATAGAATTAATAAGGTTCTCAAAATCATCCTCAACTACGCTTCTTTCTATTTTGTAATTTTCAACTAATAAATTGATAATCTCTTTCGAGCTCATACTCTTATTTATACCGTCTAGAATCTCTTGAGCTATACAGTTGAAAGAAAAATACTGCCCTGTATCAATGTCAACTACAATCAACCGACCCTCCAGCTCACGCAAAAATAAACCCTCTGTATCAACTTTATATTTCATTGAGACCATAAATAAATAAGAAATAAGTAGTATTCTAGAACACTTAAGCCAGATAAAGCAATAGTTCGAACCCCTTACATCTACATGGAGCACTAAAACTAAGTTATTATTCATAACTATACAGATTATTTAGATCTTTGAAATTTACATATGGTCATGAGGTAACCAAATGAAAGTCGAGTGTTTCGACTTATTTAATAGGTTACATACCCCCCTTAGAAGGAGAGACCATGGTCTCCACGTTTTACCAAAGCGTGGAAGGCCAGCTGGCTTCCCTCGCTTCAGTTGAGATATACGGCAGTGTTGAGTCGTACAATCTTTACAAAATCGTAATCGGTGATATTTCAAAACCAGCAGTACTAATCACTGCTGGTGTTCACGGAAACGAGCCTGCTGGCGTACAGGCGGCAATTAAGTTTGCTAATGAACACGCTAAAAATCATCCTGACTTTTGCTTCTACATCTACCCATGTTTAAACCCAAGTGGTTACGATCATGGAACAAGGTGGACGGCTGATGAAAGTTTGGATAAGGACCAAAAGGACATCAACAGAGCAATGTTCGAAGGCTCTACACTCAAAGAAGCTGTACTTTTTATGGCTTCACTTGAGCAAGGACCTAAGAATTACGTTCTAACTTTTGATCTGCACGAGACACTTCCGGAAGACTGGGAAGTTATGCTTGAGCAGACTGGGGAATCCGATGGTTTCAAGGATCCCACAGAGTTCTATATGTACGAATGGTGTGTTGAAAACACCCAATCGTTCGCCCCAATGATTCTTAATCAAGTAGGAAAAATTGGTGATATGTGCAAATGGGAGGAAATCTACGGAGAAAAAAATAACGCCGGAGTTATTAGCTACCCTGGGTCCTGTCAAAATCCAGACTATGCTGAAGTTACTGTTATTGCTTACTTAACGAAGAAATTCACAAAGCATGCAATTACAACAGAAACTTCAACTTCTTTTCCAATGCAACAAAATGTTAAAATGCATATTGAGACAATCAATACTGCACTATACGTTTTGGGGGGTGCGTGCGGTTTTTAAGCAGGCTATGGTTACCTCACGCCACCCATTTAACTTAAATAGTTAAAATAACTAGCTTAATTACTTAAATATTAAACTAAGCTAGCCATACTATATAAAAGCAATGTAAAAGTTCATACACATTTTTTAAAGATGAGTTAAGAATTTGAAGAAAAAAATATCAATTATTATTCCAGCTTACAACAGAGCAAAAACAATAAAGAGAGTAATAAAATCTATTAGAAGTTCAAACTTTAAAGATTACGAACTCATAGTAGTTGACGATGGAAGTAGTGACGGTACATATGAAATATGTGATGGACTTAGCGACAAAGTCATTAGCAATCCAAAAAACCTTGGTGTAAGCAATTCTAGAAAAATAGGCCTAGAAGTAGCAGCTGGAGAAATAGTAATTTTTATAGACTCTGACATCATAATAAATGAAAAAACCTTAGAAGAGTTCTATAATTTTTTTATTAACAACAAGAACTATGACGGTGCTACTGGCATGCTTTCAATTAAGCATGAAAATAATAATTTCTTTAGCCAGTACAAAAACCTATACATGCACTGGATATTTTCTAAAATACAAATGGATATTACTTTCCTATATGGCTCAATATTCGCAATCAGAAAGAATGCCCTTGCTAAACTCCCCACCAATACCAACTACGGTGAAGATACTGAATATGGACAACTACTCCACGAAAGTGGTTCTAAATTGGCATTACTAAAAGAAGTACAAGTTATGCATTTAAAAAAATACACTTGCACAAGTTTTTTTAAAAATAACTTCTTAATACCTTTTTACTGGACTAAAATTTTTCTCAATTACGCTGGGTGGGAACAACTAAAACAAAATAAAAAAGGATTTTCTCATGCCTCAAATTCACAATTATTCAGTATAGCAATCACTGGAATAATAACTCTTTTAGTTCCATTGTACTTACTTAGCCAGATCTCATTTAATGCTATAATGTTAATTACCCTAATGTGGATTATTATTAATTTAAAATTTACAATTTTTTGTATTAAAGAAAAAGGTCTCATATTCGGCATATCTAGTTTACTTATCACCTTGCCAGATAATTTTATTATGGGGTTAGGTATATTGTCAGGATTTATTTTTCATCTTCCAGACTTTATTAAAAAAAAAGATTCTAACTTTTCCCCAATAAAGTCTGTTTAAATATATGCTTGACTCATTTAACAAGTTACACACAAATCATTCTTTTTTAAAATATCTATTCAAAAATTACAAAACTGAAACAATAACAACATTAATACTTTCAATTTTCGTTAGTTTTACAGAAGGACTTGCTCTTATTATTTTACTCCCTCTCTTAGAAATCGCGGGAGTTGATACCTCTTCAGGCAAAACTGCAGATTTAGTTGAACAAATTAAAAATATATTTAGCACTCAAGGACTTACTTTTTCAATTACAAGCACTTTAACTGTTTTTATTTTCATTTCTCTTACTAATGAATTCCTTTACAGCCTAAGAGCTGAAAAAAATGAAACTTTATATCAAAAAATTCAATTAAACTTAAGAAAAAAACTCTACATTGCTGCTACTGAAAGCAAGTGGTCTTACTTTTTAAGCAAAAATAAGCAAAAACTTCAGCACTACATTGTTAACGAGATACCAAACATCAGCCTTTTACTACAAACTCTTGTAAATATATTTGTAGATGTTTCAATTATATTAGTTTACTTAGCGATTGCTTTATTTATATCGTTCAAACTCACATTATTAATCATGACTATGTCACTTATTTTAAGTGTTATTTTTATTCCTCGCCTACAAAAATCAAAGGCTTTAGGAAAACTTTGTGTATTAGAAACTGAGAACTTAAGCTTAATTACCGCTGAAGACTTTAGAGGAGCTAAAGAAGCAAGAATATACAACAACCAAGATATTAATTTAAAAAAATACACATCTTCAATTCAACAAATAGCTAAATACTATATTAACTTTACGAAACTACAATCTAACGCAAAAGTTTTTTATCAAGCTGGAGGTTCGATAACTCTTTCTGCTATCCTTTATTACTCTATAGTGTATTTAAAACTCTCTCCTTCTGACTTGCTTTTCATGATAATACTATTTTATAGGGTAATGCCAAAATTTGCTAAACTGCAATTTCTTTATGTAAAATTTTTTAGACTACTCCCTTCATTTGAAAAAATTACACATGAAATAAATCTATTTGAAAAGTATCAAAAAGAAATAGCAGATATTAGCAAGAAAATTATTTTTAAAAACAATATACAATTTGATAACGTTAGTTTAACTCAGAATCATTCTCTTCTTTTTAAAAATTGCAATATCGAGATATTACCAGGCAAAATCATAGGCCTCACTGGTGATTCTGGTGCAGGCAAATCATGTTTAATAGACCTTCTATTAGGACTAAAGAAACCTACGACTGGAGAGATCTTAGTTGATAAGCAAAAATTAAACCAAGTTTCAACAAGTAATTGGGGAAGCAATATTAGTTATGTTGGGCAAAAAGCTTTTCTTTTAAACAATACTATAAGAGATAACTTTAAATGGGTGCGAGACAAAATAACAGATGAAGAAATTTGGGAAGCACTAAAAATAGCAAATGTAAGCAACTTCGTAGCAAAATTACAAAAGCAAATTGATACTAAAATTGGAGAAGAAGGCATTCAAATTTCTGGTGGAGAATATAAAAGGATTGCAATAGCATGCGCGCTAGCAAGAGATTCAAAGCTTTTAATCTTAGATGAAGCAACTAACTCATTAGACAAAAAAAATGAAAAAGAGATCTTGGACAATATTAGCAAAACTATAAATGATAAATCTATTTTCATAGTTAGCCATAAACTCTCAACAATTAAATATTGCGATTTAATATATAAAATTGAAAGTCAATGCATAATAGATTACGGCAGTTGGAATAATTTCAAAAATACTATTAATATAAACACCCTGTCTTTATAACCATGGAAAGTAAGAATAAACATAAAGAGGTTGCACGAGAGTTAAAAGATCGATTTTTTAGCGCTACAGGTAAAGAAATATTCAAACTAACTGGGAACAGCATGCTCCCTTATCTAAAAGAAAACGATGAAGTATTAACTGTAAAATTAAAACTCTCAAATATAAATAGAGGAGATATTATCGTTTTCAGTGACGCAAGGAATCTAGTAGCTCATAGAGTAATTTATAAAAAAGAAGAAGAAATTCTTATTAAAGGAGATAACAGAATAACTATTGATCACAATATAGACCTTACTAAAGGGATCAAAAAAGCGATTAAGATAACTCGAAAAGATACAGTTATTGACTTATCTAGTCGCAACGGAATTCTAACTAATGAAATGCTAACTTTTATTTCTTACTTTGAATTAATAACAGTTGGTAAACTACATAAAATAATCAATACAAACTCTGCTAATAGTATTACTGATTTATGTTTTAGAATATTAAGAACTCCTCGCTATGTTTCTGCACTACTAATCTTATTATTTATCAAAAAAAACAAAATTTAATCTAATAATTACAAAGGCTTAAAGAGCAAATCACCATTGCTTACTATTTAGGTATAACAATGTAAGTTCGTTCTTTTATTATTTTTTTATTGTAGATAGATGTATGCTCATTTCTATTAGCTTTAGCTATAGAAGTGAGTGAAATAAACAACAACAGTAAATAAAGGTATACTTAAAATGAATCACGCTATCCAAGAGCTTGATGTTGATATTAATCCCAGCACTGTATGCAAGGATTCAACTCAAGACAAAATCAGTTTTACTTCTAAAGCTGGCTTTAAAGGAGTTATTGACAACTCATTGATGCACATTCCAAATGGCATCAAAGTTGCCACTACTTCACTCGGAGTGAAGGATAGTGGTGCAGCTGACTTCACAGTCATGCTACTCGAAGAACCTGGCAACGTCGCTGGTGTCTTCACTAAGTCAAGATCGGCTTCCCCTAACGTCGCAAGAAACCGAGAAATCGTTAAAAGTGGCGTAGCACAGGCAGTGGTAGTGAACTCTGGCAACGCCAATGTTTTCACACCCACTGCGACAGAAGACCTAAATGAAATTTCTGAATTAGTTGCTGCGGAATTCAACGTTGCACCAGAGAAACAAATTATTTGTCAAACTGGTGTAATTGGCGTCGAATTACCAATGGACAAATTTAGGAGCGGAGTTCCGGGCTTAAGCTCGAAGCTTACAGAGGGAGACCTCGCGAGTGCTTCTGAAGGGATCTTGACTACAGATGTAGGGCCCAAAGTGGCTAGCTTCAAATTTGGTGACGTTATTATTAGCGGCATCGCAAAAGGAGCTGGCATGATTGAACCAAACATGGCGACCATGTTGGTCTACTTCTTCACGAATGCAAAGCTTTCTTCTGAAAAGCTGTTACTTGCACTTAGGAACTGTACCGATGTCTCGTTCAACTGCATTAGCGTTGACACAGACACTAGTACGAGTGACTCCGTAGTGCTTGTATCAACTAACGAAGTTGAGCCAAGCGTGGACGAAGAAGAGGTCTTCAATGCTGCTTTAAAAGCAATGTGCGTAAAGCTAGCAAAAGATGTTGTCAGTCAAGGTGAGGGAGTTACAAAGACTATCGAGGCAAAAGTTGCTACCGATGAGTCCTATGAATTTTCTCATGCCTTGGCTAAGTCAATTATCAATTCTCCCCTTGTCAAAACCGCTATTCACGGTGGCGACCCAAACTGGGGAAGAATTGTTATGGCACTTGGTAAACCGATTCAAGGTTTTCAGGATGCTCCAGGATTTGATCCAAGCAAAGTAAAAATAACGTTACAAGGAATAACCGTTTTTAACGGAATGCAACCTTGCAACACCAATTTTGCTAAGCTCTCTGAATCAATGCAGGACGCAAAAGATATTTACGTGGATGTGTCAATCAACAATGGGAGACATATCGCTCGAGCTTGGGGTTGCAACCTCTCGAACGAGTACATCCACATCAATGCCGACTATACTTCTTAACATTAGGAGTGAAGCACGGCTGGTTGTACCGCTGTGTTTCACTCCTTCATCTTATACTCCTGTCCAATAATTAATTCATATATCAAGCTTGCAGCTAGCAATGAAGTAATATTAGAGCTATCGTATTTTGGAGCGACTTCTACTAAATCAGCTGCTATCAAATTTAATTTTGAGAATTCTCTAATAATATTGATAATCTCATAACTTGATATTCCTCCTACTACAGGAGTACCAGTTCCGGGCGCATAAGAAGGATCTACAACATCAATATCAATAGATAGATAATATGGAAGCTCTTTGTTTTCAATGAGACTTAAAACATCTTCAAGCGACTTTTTAAGTTGGTCAACTTTAATAATTTTAGAACCACTGCTATTAGCATAATCAAGACCATTTTTTCTAACTTGGCCTCTTATACCTAGTTGGACTAGATTATCAGGTTTAATTAATCCCTCTTCAAGTATATTCTTAAAAGTTGCTCCATGATGATATTTTCTTTCATCAATTTCATCGAAGGTATCTAAGTGAGCATCTAATTGGAGAACACCAAAATTTTTCTCTCCATAAAGCTTAGCCATCGCTCTAATAATTGCCAAAGTAATGGAATGATCTCCCCCAATAAATACTGGAAAAACTTCTTTACTCACTACATTAGTATCAAGAAGTTTCAATTCAATTTCTTTTAATGCTTCTTCTTCTAAGTCCAATTTAGATTCTAGGCTTGAATTTAAAAAATAATCTTTTAAATTCTTTTTTGTTGAAGACTGATAAAAGACACTTAATTCTCTAAACTTAATTAGCTCTTCTCTAATTTTTGCTGGCCCCTCACTTGCCCCCTTTCTCCAATAAGCACCTAAGTCATAAGGGATTTCTACCAATTTAACTTCTTTAATCATTAGACAAGTATCCTAATCGGCCTCCTTAATATTACAAAATTTTCATTAAACATTACCAAAGCACCAATATAGTGAAGACCTGCAGGCCAAGAGTCATCCAAATTGACTGCATTCAGATTAAAATTCACTTCAGAACTATCTATAACAGTAATTCCTTTTTTAATCTCTTGAAAAGCGCTTTTAGATTGCCATTGAAAAGGTTCCACAAAAAAAGAAACTATATAATTAACTCTTCCTGGAATTAAATAATCAAACTTAATACTTAATTGATTCTCTTCTTTTAATCCCCATTCATTTTTAGTTATTATTTGTGCATTTTGGAAACAGGAAAAACCGTCAAAAATTTCGCCACAGTTTAAACATACTTCCCATTTAGAACTTTGATTAATATGTGCTAAATAACGATATTGTCGAGTCCTAATTGATAAAGAATTACAATAACAACATTTTCTTAATGCAGAGTCTTCGACTCCCATTTCAGAGCTGTCATCTAAAATAGTTTTTACTCTTAATCCAGTTGGCTCTGTTTGAACTAGCGTTGACAGAAGCTGATGCCAACTTTCATGTAAACTTGAATAGCAACCATTTTGAAGTTGAAAAACAGTAATAGTGCTTAGTTTCTGTTTTTTTCTTACAGATTGATTTACCTTAACACCAAGCTGCCAAGATGAATCTATTGCTCTAGACAAATTATCAATTGAGTTAGTAAAAGCTGGGGAATTATTACTCTTCTTCTCCCTCAAAGCTGAGACAATAGACCTATAAAAATTTAATTTGTTAAAATAATCTGCAGTTATTTCTTTTTGAATAAAATAATCATTACTTTTTATCTTTAATTTTTCCTGGTCTAAGCCCATATAGCGTAAACACTCTTCATAAGATAAATAATTAAACATTTCAGACACAGATTCTTCTAAGGATTTCCCTATATTTAGTTTAAACTCAGGGTCACCAAAAAAGATTCTCTTATTATCCTGCTCATCAACCACTTTGCTATCTAAATCAGAGCAAGCATTTACAGCCTCACTGAGAGTCTCAAAATTAGGAATACTATTATAAAGCTCTTTCCCATATTCTATACCACCTAAAACAGAAGAATATGTAGCAATAATACTACTTACGTAGCTGCCATTCGCCAACTGATAAACTAATTGTGTTTTATCATCATACAAATTTGTACTTAATAATGAAGCATAACATGCCGAAAGGCATAATACTTTAACCTTTAACTTATCAATTGAAATTCTAGTGTTGCTATCGTCTGTCCGATTACAAATATTACTTGAAAAACAAGCTGGTATATTTTCTAAATTATTAAAATCTGTATTCACACTTTCTCTAGCGCAAAGAATCTGATTTCCTAAGTAAGCATTAATGCCATTGGAATGAGTATCAATAAAAGCTAGCTTAAATGGATTTATTAATTCTTCTTTTAAACCTTTAGAAGCTCCAAAATAAGCTACAACATCATTTGACTCAAAACGAACATCTTTATCATAGAGTGGATATACAAAAAGACTTTTTCTTTGTTTGGTATCTATGTTTTTAGAAAAAAGTAATGTTTTTAACATAAACATTTCTGCTACTTCTGGATCCTTATCATAGAAAAAGCCTATCGGAATATTTTTTGTTGAATTTTCAACAATTCTTTCAAAGCTTGGCAAATTTAACTTATTTGAGAGAACCATAAAGTACGATTTTGGATCAATCTCTTCATAAAAATTAAAAAATGAATTAAAATCCTCAAAGCAAACTACCTGTCTATTTAAAAGCAAACCTAAAGACAACGCTTGCCTTAAGCCTTCCTCCCCTATCACGCTTACTATAGGCTTATTATTTAAATCTGAATTATCTTGACCAGAGAAAGTCCTTAGTATTTTTTTCTCATTAGCAATTTCAAAGATACTCGAATGAACAATTTTTAGACTAGAAGAAAATAATTTATTTTCTGAGAAATTTATTACTTCAGCTGCTACTCCTAAGAAATCGATTGTTTCCTCAATTTTTTTTATGCTTGTCTTAAAAAAGATTGGTAAAGCTATTCTAGTTTGCTCTATATCATTAAAAGATAGACATAGACTTAAAGCATTGCAGTAGTCTTGCTTAGTTTTAGTTTTTATTAAAAAAACTTTCATTCCCAATGTTACTATCCCTATAGCTAATATATAAAAAAAGAATTATCTAATAATATAGTTTACAAACTTTATAACAAATTCTAATTTAGAACTCACATAATTTTAAAATAACAATAAATAAAGATGACAATAGATAGAGATAAAATTTTCTGGAAAGAGCTTGAAGGAGAAATGGTAATATTAAATGGAGATACTGGGGAGTATTTCACCTTGAATAATGTTGGAGCTATTATTTGGGAACAAATAATTCAAAACGCAAAAGACCAAGAAATAATTTCTGCTATTGTCGCTAAATTCCAGATAGATGAAGAAACTGCTAGCAATGATTACAATGAGCTTAAACAAACGCTAATAGATAAAAAAATTATTACATAGTATTTCTTTTTTCTAATAAACCTTTAATAGCTCTTACAACACTATCTAAATCATTAATTGAATACTCTAATACATAACTCTCAACTGACAATACTAAATCAGTAAATATTTCAAACTGAAGCTTACTATAATTTTTTTTAACTACCCTGTTAACATGTATGCCTGATTCTAAATACATCTTTTTTAAAGATTCAACTGCCCTAATTGGAGTTAACTTAACATCTTCATCTTTCCCTTTTTTTAGAAAAATACAATATTTAACTTCTCTAGAGCTACCTACTCTTTTTGGATATGCGTGAGAAATTTGAAAACGATATTTTAAACGGTCTGAAGTATCATGAACAACAGCACTAGAACATAAAAAATCTTCTAAATGTGGGAATAACTCTCTAGAGTCTGGTAAAAGAGCATGTAACTCAGGAGAACTAATTGCCTCTACGCCATTTACACCTTTTCTTAGGCCAACTCTATCATCAGATAAATAATATAAGCCTTTATCTACAGATTTTAAAGTAATCGTACTCTTCCCACTTCCAGATTCACCTACAATTAATGCAGCACTATCTCTGCTCGCTACAGCTCCTGCATGCATAAATATGTAATCATAGCTTATTAGAAATAGTTGTATACTTTGCAGAAAAGGATAATTTATAAATCTCCAATTTAAAATCTCTTTTTCATCAGCAAAAAAAACTTTAATTACCTTGTTTTTAATATCAATAGAAATTAAAGAAGTGCCATCATAGAATTTTGCTAGAAAAAAAACTTTTTTTTCTAGACTATAAAAACTTTTGATGTAGTTTAAAGATTTATCTTTATAAATTAAAGTCGCTTTGGTTTTAAGTTCATCTCTAATTTGTTCAACTTGTTCATTAATTTCAAATTCTATTTCAAATGCTGGTTCTAGTTTGGTATTTACTTCATGTGAGCTAAAATATCTTATTAGCTCCTCTATAACTAACTTAGAGCTAGTTTTAAGTAAAAATTTTATATCTGCAAAATATAATTGTTGTTTGAAACTTATATTTTTTTTTAGCATCTAAATATTACAAAGACAGTTCGCATTTATACATATATTGTGATAGAATACGTATAAAGAATGTTACTAACAAGTTAATTTAATAGTGTATTTATGAATAAAGAACAATTAAACGATAAAAAAGAGTTAAACAACAAAGAAGAATATAATAAGCCAGAAGTTAAAGAACAGGATTCTATTGAAAAACAAGAAGTGATATTACAGTCATCACAATCTTGGTAAATTTTTTTAACTAACATCAAGCACTTGCTTTACAATAGTGAGTGCTCTACTTAACTCATAAACAAGAGTTTATTTCATTTATTTTTGTTTGCTAGTATTGATTTTAAAAAAACTTTAATTTCCTCAATACTTGCTTTTTCCACAATCGCTAATTTAAGAACTTTCCAAGAATAGTAATTTTTAATCTTTCTTTTTTCTAACTCTGGCAGCCTAGAATCAATCTCTAAAGCCATGCTAAGAAAATCTGTAGTGTTAGTAGATTGGTGTATCCCTATTTTTTTTCTCCATACTACTTCACTCGGCAATAAACCATCAAATGCTTTTCTTAAAACATACTTATCATAACCTTTAAAAATCTTATGCGAGCAAGGAATCTTAAGAGCTAAATCTACTAAATCATTATCCCAGTATGGATGAAATATACTTACACTCTTAGGGGAATAATCTATGAATTCATTTGCCCAAAATGTGCTTTCATATTCTCTTTTTTCAATTTCTTCCAAACTCCCTTTTCGACCTTCAAAATTAGTTACACCTAAAAAGATACTATCAGATCCATATCCAGTTAATATTCTCTCATCTCTTAAATTCCCGATTGATGCTAAAACAGGCATTATATATTCATGATATTCGCTAAACCCATGCTCTAGTTTAATAATTGACTCTATCCAAAAATCTAAAATATGTTCAGTGTTATAGTTTAATAAAACAAGCTCAACATTTAAAAAATCAGCAACTTTCCTTGCTTCTTTAAACTCATTATTATCATTTGAACCAATAGAGTATGCTTTTTTTAGCTGCCCTTCTCTAGCTAAGATCAAAGATATAATTGAAGAATCAACTCCTCCAGAAAGTAAACTAGAACATTTCTTACTGCTAACTCTAGCGACGGCTCTCTCAACAAACATTCGAGTCTCTCTCACTGAATCTTCTAATGAACCAGTTAACTTAGAATTAGAAACCTTATGATAAAAATGAATATCAAAAGATAAATCAGAATTTATAACGACGTAACTACCTGGAGGTAGTTGCTGGATATTTTTAAAAAATGTCCTAGTAGGATTTTCTCTCCAATATTTTTCTTCACATTTTTCATAGGGAAGAATCTCTAGTGGCGCAGTGAATCTCTTAATTTCGCTAGATAGAACTAGCCCATTTTTAGTCTTTTTAAAATAGAGTCTATTTGTTGCTGTTTTACTAGTAACTAAAACTAATTTATTCTTTAATATTAAACACGCATTAAAATTACCTGAATGCTCAGAAAATTCAGTATCCTTAGAATTTTTTAAATAAGAGTTTAGCAATACATTTGCTGCAGAATTCTTATTGTTAAAAATACTTCCATAACAAATACAACTGGATTCTTTCTCATCTTCGAAACATGAAAATGGATCCTTTGTCTTGTTATTATTGTGTTGTATTAATTTTAAGTGCTTATCAAACTCAAGATACAATAATTATACCTCTAACCCTGTAAATGTTTTCATATTTGAATATTCATAATCTATTTCAACTTCAAATAACATAGGACCACTCCTCTGTTCAGACAATAGACTCTCTAATTCTTTTGCAGAAGTTATTTTCTTAGCATTAACTCCGTTAGCTTTTGCTAATTTACAAAAATCTACTTTAGAAAAATTTACAATATCTTTCCCTTCTTCTTTATCCCCTTTCATTTGATAAAATTTTATCAATCCGTTTTTAGAATTATTAATGACTATAATGTCAATATCTAATCCAAATCTAGCTACCGACTCAAGCTCTTGAGAACTAGCGTGAAACCCCCCATCTCCTGCAAGCACCACCACTTTATGATCGGGTTTTGCTATCTTTGCAGCTATTCCAGAAGGTAAGCCAAAAGCAAAAGTTGATAATCCAGCATCAGTTAAAAATCCTTTTGGCTTATCAGGCCTATAAAAAGCAACTGCATAATGTCTAAACATTCCAGTATCAACCACTAATATTTGATCTTTCGCCCTGTTGTTTAATATTTTAATTACACTTAGAATATTTAACTGCTCTAGAGACTGATTATTTAACATTAGTTCTGAGAGCTTAAAAGAATCAGGCTTATTTTGTGCTTTCCTATTTTCTAAATTTATTTTGATTAGAATGTGGCTTAAAATATTTGTTATATCTCCATTAATTTCAACTTCACACTTAATATGTTGAGCTTTTGGCCAAGGTGTTTTTGAAATTCTTATAATTTTTTTTCTATCGCCATACTGAAACATTTTTTCTCTTATATCTTCAGCATAGTTTAAGCCAATCTGCAAAATAAGATCTTTATCTGAAAAGATGCCACTAAGAGCAGGGCTTCCAGTTAAGGCATCAAGATATGGAGTAATAGGGCCATAATGTAGTCCATGATCATGAGGCAAAATGCCTTTAGCATTGTATGCCGTTACAACTGGAATCTTACTATTCTCACAAAAGTCTATTATACCCTGTATACAATCATTTTTAATTGCTTCATAGCCAACAATAATAATGGGTCTCTCACTCTTATTAATTAAATTAACTGCTTCTAAAATTAAATCATTACTAATAGGACTTGGCGCAGTTTTAGAATTGGTCGAATCTATTTTTTGAACTTTTAAATCTTTTTGAAATAAGTTTATCGGCACACTAAGTAACGAGGGGCCTTTAGGATCAGAAACAGAAGCACTTATCGCATCTGCTAAGTCTTGACTAACATTGCATTTACTAGTTAGCTCTTTTGCATAACGCGTGAAGGGTTTTAAACATGACACTTGATCAACACACTGATGTGTATGGCCATATATTTGGTCATGCTCTTCTGCTTGGGCCGCAATGGCTAGCATCGGCCACTTGCTCATATAGGCAGAAGCCATGGAGGTTGCTAAGTTTGTTGCGCCTGGGCCAATTGTTGACATGCAGACACCAGGAGTCTCATTAAAGTGCCCAGTAATAGCAGCGCAGAGCGCGGCGGAGAATTCATGCCTCATTAGTCTATATTTAATATTAGTTTTAGAAAAAGAAATTTCAGAAGCTTCTCTTCCCATGACTCCATAAATATTTTCTACACCTACTCCTTCTAACTCATTAAGAATAAATTCAAATGTATTCACTTTTCTCCTTTCTCCTTTAGATAAAGACTTCACTAAGTATTACTAATTTTCTTCTTATAATACTCTCGCAAATAAGGGTCATCCACTAAAGCTAAAAAAGGTTTTTCAATAACTAAATTCAACAAAGAACTTATAAAAGAAGCTTCAAAATACTTAAGCCATTTAAACCTACGTAGAATAGAGTTAAGCCGCATACCTAAATAAGATGAATTAGATTTAAATTTCCAATCATTAAAAGAACTTTCATGACAACTAGTCTTCAGTATATTTGTTAGCCTACTATACTCATTCCCAAAATCAAATAAAATACTAATATAAAATAATACATGAGTAACTATTTTAAAGGTGCCCTCAGCTTTCTTATCTTTGAAAAAATTATTCCAATTAATATTCTTTCCATCCTTTCTCACCATTACAGCAATATCTAAACTATCGGCATAAGTTACTTTTCCAATACACATATCTGCAAAAAACGACAGCGCTAGTTGAGTCAATGCATTTTCTATCGATAGAACTTTACATTTAAAATTGTCATGTGAGTAATCAATAGCAGTGGAAGTAAGTCTAGACTTATCCACATTCCATGAGAAATGCTTCTTAGTAGTTGAATGCAAATCAATATTAAATTTTCCACCAAAATACAATATTGAATGGGAAAATCTTTCAGTTAAATGTGGCGATATTAGAAACCTAGAAAGTCTTTTATATCCTACTATAGACATAATATTATCTGCTTTTTCAAATAATCTATCTTCAGCTATTAGAATATCGATATCTGAGCATTTTCGTTGTCCCAAATCTCCATAATACTTCATTTGCAAAGGCGCCCCTTTTAGGACAATGGCTTTAAAACCTAAAGCCTCTAGCTCTTTAAGTAATCTTTTTAACTCTACAAACATTTGCTCAGTTCGACACCAACGCACAATATAAAAATCTTTTAACTCTTCTTGAATTTCTTTATCTAAAGATCTCAATGAATCATTTTTCTCAAGAGTTCTGTAGACGAACCCTGCCAAGTGATGAGAATAAAATAACTCTTTACTAGATTTGTTTTCATAAACAAATCTTACTTCTTTCAATAATGATTCAGAGTTATTGTTGAAAATAGATCTAACTATATCTTTAAATACTGAATCGCACATGGAAACTTAGAGATATAGCAACTCACTTTGATTGACAACATAAATCACTATAGATATGATATTGGAGAGCTATGAGTATAGATAAAAAAAAATGGGACGAAAAAGGCTTTCTACTCTATCCCCAATTATTAGAACGAAATTTAATTAACTCCTTGCTTTTACACTTTGATGAAACTCTTAAAAATAGCAAAACTGATTCGCAATCAATAATTAATAAATATAGAATTATCAAACCTGAATCTTACTCAAAGTTAGTTAAAAAAACGATGCTACATAGTGAGATTAAAAAAATTTTAAGAGAACTTTTCGAAGCAGAACCTCTTGCTGCTCAAACAATGTTTTACTACAAACCTCCCGGCACACTTGGACAGGGCATACACTGGGACAACTACTATGTGGAAGCAGACCCGAAACCTTGTATTGGCGTATGGATTGCATTAGACCAAATTGACGAAACAAATGGTGGAATCGGCTTGATCCCCGGCAGCCATAAACAAGAACACAACACAAAAGACTACATAGCAAATACCAAAAACAATACCGGTAATCACTGCGTAAAAATAGAGAATAGTAAAGATATATTCTATCCAAAAATGGAAATTGGAGACGTAGTAGTTTTTCACGGAAACATCTTACATGGCTCTCCTCCCAACAAAGATCAAAAAAGATGGAGGCGCTCTCTTGCATGCCACTATATCTCTAGCTGCACAAAGCACATCTGCCAATGGTATCTTCCACTAATAGACTTTGATGGAGGAGAAGTTATTAAAGAAAAAGCTGAAGACAAAAGAGAAATCAAGGGTAACGATTGGAAGATCGTAACCTCATGTGGCTGGAAGTAAAGCTTTGCTTTTCTTAAAAGACACTTAAGCTTACCTAGTAAATTTATCTCTTTTGTAAATCTAAGGGATTTGCAAGTTGAAGAGAGTAAATTAATTTTTTTCTTTTACATTATATAATTTATAGTTATAAATTCTTTTATGATATTTGGCTACGTATCGACTACCGATGAGCACTTCCCTGAAATGTGTATTATTCCTAACAGGCCCTCCCCTTATTCTAAACCAATACCAATAAGACTACTTAGAGAGACTAATACTGCAATGCATTTAATTAGCAATGAGGAGAGCATACTCGTTCATAACGAAGAAAATGCTCTTGTTATTGAACCAATGAAACCTAATAAACTTTACTTAACTCCAAACTTACCGGAGAAACCTGGTTTTTCTGTATTAAGAATAAAAATAGTTGCTACACAAGATCAAAATGAAGACTTCGAAGCTGAGAATGACGTCTTTTATCAAAGAGCTGAAAATAAGTGGGAACCTTGGGAGCCTAATAAAGCTAGAGTCTAATCTCTGTCCTAGTAGTATAGTCTACTAATATAGCTTTTCATTTAAAGCCCAATCATACTCTAGATAAGTAAATTTAAAATACCTAGACTTAATTAACTCTACATCTTTTGCGCTAATATATTTAGAAATAAATCCTAGATAATTTGCCACTTCCCTAGTGTATCTCTTAAAATCAACATGATAGTGCTTAATGAAATCTTTCTTATACCAAGTGAAAATAGGAGAAGCTAAAAGCCTCATCTCATTTTTATCTATAAAAAACTTTGCAGGATCTACTAAAAAATACTTAACCTCAGTATCAAGTCTTTGGTCTAAATCTTTAGACTCAAATATCATATTAGATAAATTACCTGCTCCTAAAGAAGAATTATTTAAAACAAAAAGAACTCGAGTGTCGTTAAATTCGTTTCTAAAGATGCTATGCAATATAAAATCTAAGGTCACTATCTTCCCAACAACCTCGTACTTAAGACCAGTAAAAGCTCCTGAAATTTGCCTAATACTATTTTCAGGAAAAGCCGTATTCTCTAAGCTATTTTTTTCAATTGGGTAATGATTCAAAACGGTTTTAATGCTTAATAAATTGTAAACATTTATCCAAAATGATTTTCTTTGATCAATATTAAAAGCATCATATGCATCAATAACTTTTAATTGATTTACAAACTCATCTAACTTTTCTTTCTCTTTAACTAATTCTCTGTATTTAACCCTACCTTTAAAATCTACATATTTATTTAAAATTTCTTGATAAGGTTTAAAAAACTTACTGATAAAATCAGCATCTATCGATTTTTCTAAGGAAGCTCTTTCTGGATTAATAGCTTTCTCACTAGAAATTGGCTCTTGTGAAATAATCGCTTCTTCTGAAAAAACACAGGGAGCTAGAGAATGAAAAAATAATATTAAAAAGAAAATAAATTTCATTAAAATTCAGCAGAAACAGCATTCAGATATATAGACCTTGCAACTTCATCAAGCATGTCGTCTATGATTTGTTCTTGTTGTCCTCTTGCTATTTCTCTAGCACTTAAACCACTAAGATTCTGTGCCGCTATCGAGCCTTGGGCAAAACTTGAACTTGAGGTAACTACTAAATTTCCACTAGTCGCAATTGGCTCTCTTCTTTGGATTAAAGGATTTTTATATAATATTTGGCCGTTTGTTCTTTTAAGCTCGGCTGAAATATTAATTATTAAATCTAGCTCTTGAGCAATATCAGTGTTCCCTGAAGTGCTTCTTGTCTGAGTATCAAGTGAGATAATTTTTGTTATTAGCTCTGCATCTCTACTTTGATTTGGCTCAACTACTTTAACTACAGCATATCTCTCAAACCTAGATCTGAGGGCTTCTGTAAGTCTAGCTGAAAGGCTCACTTCAGTTGTTAGGTTCTCAACAGGTTTAATTGCAATCCTTTTAACATCAGGTGGCAAAACTGAGGAACTACCTTGTAGATGATAGCCACAAGATGACATTAAGCATATTAAAAAAGTAATCTTTGAAAAAATCTTCATTAGAGTATATTTCTACACAATGTATAAACAGATATAAAGCATAAATTGGAAAATATAAAATATAATCCCTTAGAAATAGAGCCAAAATGGCAAAAATACTGGTTAGAGAACAAGACCTTCTCAGTAGAGCTCGACCTAAATAAGCCTAAGTACTACATATTAGATATGTTTCCATATCCTTCAGGTGCAGGACTGCATGTTGGCCACCCTGAGGGATACACTGCTACTGATATAATGGCTCGCTATAAAAGAATGCAGGGCTTTAATGTTTTACATCCAATTGGTTGGGATGCCTTTGGACTTCCTGCTGAACAATACGCTCTTAAGACTGGAACCCACCCAGCTGTTACTACCTATAAAAATATTGCTAATTTCAAACGACAAATTCAATCACTTGGATTCTCTTATGATTGGGATAGAGAAATCGCAACTAGTGATTCAGAATACTATCATTGGACACAGTGGATCTT
>CAYOZL010000020.1:0-16047 GCA_964408435.1 uncultured Bdellovibrionales bacterium
GCTTACGACTGAGTAAAAAGTTGTGAAATAGCTAAGGTTGATTAAGCCTTAGCTATGTAATTACGAAGTAGCTTCAGCAGCTTCAACCAGTGTATCGGATGTAGCAGCTTCCGCTTGAAGCAACCCTCCTGGAACACTGATCTCAAGTTGCGTTGCAACTGGTGAATGAAAACGATTGCCACCGCTTCCCATCCATGACGCAAACGGATAACGAGTCCGTTTCTGATGCCGAGGCGTAGGTTCTCCAGGAGCAGGCTTGGCACCGCCAAACTGCTTTAGGAAACCCCCGTTACCTTTGCCCGTTTTTTCCAAGACAAGATACTGGGCCCACAATCCGTGCTGTTCCTGATTAGGAACTGACACATTTACGAGCCTCTTCTTGAAATCTGGAAAACCCGGATTCACTTTCGAGAGTTCAACGGTCGCTCCATCTTCGATGGCGCTCACGTCGACAATCTCAAGCTTTGGGCGATCGTCCACCATCTCATTGCAGAGCAAGAGACTTTCCTTGACTGTCACGTCCATCGGCTTTCCAGCGTCAGGAGTTGTCAAATGAAGACACGGCATGATGTCTCCAGGCGCCGGTACCCACTTAAAATACCGTCTCGCAACATCGGATGCCACTGGCCACTCCTCAAAAGAAGTTTCGCCGTCGACAAGGACCATTTTGCGGATCCATCGAGTTTTGCGCTCTTCCGTAGCGCCACCACCAACTTGTGGCACTGGCATTCCTTTCAGAAAGCCACCGATCACGTTGACTACCACGCCACTGACTTTTCCTTCATGCTTACTAGAGCGTGGAGGAGTCATTGCTGGAATGTACAGCACAGAAACAGCGAACGGAAAATAACCCGTTGCGTCGTCTCCCATCACGCACATCACGATACTTCGTGGGCGCGCTTTACCTTCACGAAGCTCGTCAAGGCTGTTGACACCAGCAGCAACGTGAGCAGGAGCTAAATCGCCCCATGCTCGCGTATACTCCTTGTCTTTTTCTGCACGACAGAAAAAACCACATGCCACGTATAGCATGTCTTTTTTTGTGACAGTTCCCAATTGAGGGAACTGAGAAAAAGTTTTGGTCTGAAGAGTTGAATTGGTCATTTAACACCTCCTAAGGTATATGGGTTGACCACCCGGTGATAGATAAGTTGCGTGAAGCTCATGGCACTTATCAGAAATAAAATAAACAAAACTAGCCTTCATCTATGCTAAGAGAAGGGTCACGCATCGAAAAAAGCATAGTAGCTACTCTCGAGGCATGACCCATAGATAGATAAAAACAAAAAACATTAAAAATTTATTGCAGCGTTTGCACCTCAAAAAAGCATTTAGCTTTTTAAAAGTGCAAGACTAATCTTCTACACAAAAAGGATAGAGTTTGGACTTCAAAAAATGAGGTCTCGACTTTATAGTTTTAGAACTTTGTTTTCGAGTTACAACCAATTCTTTTATAACCAAAACCCATATCCTTTCAAAAATTAATTTGACCACGACTAGAAGCAAAAATAAACAATGCCTGCACCAAAAAGCATTCCTAGCAAAGTCAAAATAATGACTCGCAAGAAGCTTACTCCTGTTTGTAAGCTCCTTTCGTTGCTTACAGGAGGAACAACTGTAGTAGGAGTTCCGGGGGGAGTAAGAGAGCGCTTAGTCTTGCAAGCGTCGCTCCTAGCTTTGGCAAAAGCCGCTCTGAATTGACCAGGCATAGCTTTCCTTTTTGGCAACCCGTTAGCGTGCATCTCACGTCGAGCTACTTCTAAGACTTTACCCCAAGACTTTCTTGGAATACCTGTTGCATCACATATCCTCTGCCATGCCTCTTTATCAGCATAGTTTGGATAATCACGAGAGTCCATCTCAACAAAGACTTGAACTCTTACTCTCTTTTTCTGAGCAACAGTGAGGTTAATTTTACCTAGTCCAGCTTTTTTAGCATTACTGCCATTAGCTGGAATAGTTGCAGAACTAGCAGAACTACTAGTTCCACTTGAAGTTGCGGCACTTGTCGAACTACGAGAGGCTCCACTTGCTGCGCTACCAGGTCCAGCACTTGCTGAACTACTAGCTGCACTCCTACTAGAGTCAGGCAAGAAGAAATCATCCAAACCTGAAGAACCAGATGAGGGGATACCCTTCAATGCAACAGAACTGCTTGAAGACTCAGGAGCTTTTTTCGGAGCAGTTACTGGATCAGCAACTGCAGTAGTGGTAGAAGTTGTTGAGGTTTCTACCGGGTCTGCAGGTGGTTTAGTTGACTTGGTTTTCACCGTAGAGTCTTTAGAGCCACCTGTAGTTAAACTGGAAATATCAAAAGGCATCTTTCAACTCCAAAATATACGGATTACGATTGAACCATAAACAAAGTCCAAACTCATATTAAATTTTCAAAGATCGTTATATACTTATGAAGATTTGTTACAAATTTGTTGTCTAAGATATAGATAATCAAAAAAAATATAAAATATCGAGAAACAACGGGCACTTACATTTCTGCAGTTACCCGTTGAAAACCTCAATAAGAACCAAGAGTCCCATTCCTTACAATTAGCTAACGCCGCATGCAAGAAAACTTTCTAGGTTTTCTTCTACTGCTAACCACTCGGTTTGAGCATTTAAGAAACCGCGGTCCATTGACTGAACTGCGGTTGACCAAAAATGCTGTAGTTTCTTCATCTTCTTGCCATCTTTAAGTTTACCCGATACGGGGTCTGTTTGTTTGAGGCTGTTGATGAGAGAACGAAAACGAGCGATGTCCGAAGCAGAAGTAATTGTGCAACTTTGAAGCCACTCAATATCTTTTTGCTTAGGCCCTGTATTTTGCAGCTCAAAGGAATTGCCATCTACTGAGATAGTAAATGTACTGCCTTTAAGTCTTACAGAATTTGAACCAGATGTTAAGTGGCCAACGAGACCAAGAGAAGCAAGTGAAGCACTAGGACCTTGCGGTTCAGGTGTTTGCTCTTCAGCCTGCGGACTCTTTGACTCATTGTTTCCAGACTGATCATTTTCAGACCCGTCCTTCAAAAAATCTTCGAAGCTATGGTTAGGCACTTTGCACCTCCTTTCGGGTATCTACTCTCGAAATAATCTCAACCCATTTTGTTTGCTCTACACGTAGAACAGCCGCAATGTGAATAAGATTTTCATCAATTGGTGCAGATTCTGCATCTTGATAAAGCCTAAGAGCAATGTGCTCTAGGTTACCATCAGTCAGCATAGAAATCGGCTTGTCGAGCATCTTTCCACCTCGAATTGCAAGTTCCACAAGTGGCTTTTGCTTAACCCAGGGAGAAAGACCAAGAAGAATGTTGCTACTACCAGCAAGGAAAGGCCAAAGAGACTCTTCCCACCACTCGTCGATCGTACTCTTCTCAGTACCTAAATGCTCCATCAATGGCACGAGTCGACTCATTACGCGTTCAACATATTGAGCAAACTCTTTGGTATCCCACGAACAATGTCGACGTAAAACGCCAAGACCATGCATGACTACCTGCTTGACTTCTTCCTTAGAAAGCTCAACACCAGTCGATTCCAGATAGAAATGCGAAAGGTTATTGAGATACTCAGCATAGGTAAATTTACCAGCTAAGTAATTAACTGAAATTTCAAATTCCATTGGATGGAATCCAAATCTTGCAGCTGCCTTTCCAGTTTTAGAAAGCTCAAGCTTCTCTTGATAGAACTTAGACCAAATCAGTTGAAGCTCATCTCCCCCAGATTTCTCTGTAGGGTTATCTGAAAAGCTAAAAGCTTCCTCTAAGAAAGAAGCAACTTTCTCATCAGAAGTTTTTATACCCCAAAGGGTAAAATCCTTCAAAAAGTTTTGGAAGTTCATTCGCAGTTGCTTACCAAAATAAGCTAGGCCGATAATGGTAGTGCCAAAGTTAAAGGCCCGACCCATCGAACGGTTCATTCGAGGGGCTTTGTATTTCATGTAAACCGAATTGAAAAGCTCCAACTCAGATTCACTAAATACTGGCACCCAAACTGTTCCCTGATGAGCTTCATGAGTCTCCATCGAACTTGAACGACCACAACGACAAGCAATTTGCCAGTACGTTGAAGTCTTCAAAGGTTTTTCAGTATCTGGGTCCCAAAGTCCGTAAAGTACAACATCCGTAAAAGGATGATCAGTACCACGAATGAGACTCAAACATGAAAAAACTGTCTTCAATAGACCCGCTGCTGAAAGCCGCTCGACCATTCGACAAAGCAAATGATCAAGACCACCGTGGTGCAAGCCTACTCCAAAAGGAAGACCCTTTTTCAACAAGAAGAAGTCGTGATTTTTCGCACCACGCATCCTTTTTGCTTTTTTTGCAAGGTCTTCAATCTCTTCACCTTTTGACATCACTTTTTCAATGAGCCAATCGCACATTGAGCGAGTCGTGCGACGACGAGGAGATTGAAAAAACACCTGAGTGTCTTTGTTTCCTTGCTTACGAAGGATGTCATAAATGACTTCCATCGCACGTGGACCAGGACCAATGACCTCACTTTTGATGGTTTTCATTAACTGACCGTTGATGTACACTTTTGTGTCACCTCCAACGCGCTTAAAAAAAACACCATAGTGAACTACGTCAATTGGACGAATGTTCGACTCAACAACTTCAGCACCTAACCACTTACAAACATCCTCGATGTCTGCTTCGTGAATCGTTCCTGTCATTGCCAAGATCTGAACTTCTGGATGCAAGTACCGAATCAATGAAATTCCGAGCTGAAAGAACGGATTCATTTCGTCGATTTCATCAAGCACCAAGAGTGGACATACTTTTGCGAAGTTTTTGATTGTCATTGCGTAAATGATCAATCGAAACATCGTAATGACACGATACTTCGCTTGTATGAACTGTTTGTGACGCAAGAAGTTAATGCCTGTTCCAATCACGCACAAGTCTTTGCCAAACCTGGCAATTAAGGACAAGTAGTGTTGCCAACTCAAAGAGCGACCTTGCACTACAATGCAACCACCACCACGGAATTCCATGGCATCATGAGCTGCTCGAGTCTTACCAGCCCCCATAGGAGCAATAAGTAGGACATTGATAAGGCGAGTAACTGCCTCAAGTACGATTTTTTGGAAGTCGAATGCCTCCATTCGAATCGACGGCTTTTTAGCCGATTTCTTTTTAGTGGCCATTATGGACCTCCAAAGAGGGTAAGGGAAATTTAAGGGACATAAGTTAACGCTTTGAAAGCTTATAAAGAAACTCTCAAAGCGTTAACTTAAATATAACCTATTAAAATCATTATTGTTTCTCTTTAATACCTACAGCATTATAGAGAAACAAATCTTCATGTAGTATATAAGAATGTTAAAGATCAAACATATTTATACAGTAGTTTGGTATGAAAGCAAATTACTGCTATATGTCACTATCTTGAGTTTATGATCAATAATATCATAATAGTGATGTGTTTTTTTAAATTTTTATATGAGTAGAGGCAATCAGCTTTCTATCTCAAACTGTGTGTTGAATTTTAATATTAAAACTTGCAGTCTGGGATAGAGCAATATCAGGTTTTTTTAGATTTTTTTTATTCGTCGTTAATTAATTTTATTAAAAATTAATGCGATGGAATTTTGTGAAACTACTTTATAGAAGAGCAGTTTGGAGCAATATTTTATATTGTTGCAACTTGCTCTTCTACTTTGATGGACGTAGGTTGTCCAGGGAAGTAGTTCTTATCACCTATTGGCAAACCAACCTTGATTAGCAAATTGTTTTTTAATGATCATGTACCTAATTAGATAAACCTTCGGGTTTTTCGAACAGGCTAAAGTCTTGACGCGACTTTAGGCAACTGCATTTGTTTCGCAGTTCTACTTTGATTTAAATTTCAACAAGCTATGATTGGTTGTGGTGTTTTAGAGATATTTTTTGGTGAAAGTTTTTTGTTTTGTCACACAGCGGTGCAAAACCACATAGTGGTTAACCTGCGGGTTCCCCTGTCACTGCACAATGATAAAATCTTTCTTTAGATTGTTCTAGGATGAACAATCACATAATCTATCGATATTACGCCTAGCTAGGGTGTTATTACGAAGGTGCGGACTACACTTTGTGGGTGAAATTCCTACGAGTGACGAGATATCCAGATGTTTTCCGCATCTATACAAGGAGTAAAGTCGAATGGTTGACGTAAGAGATACCGAACGACTTGAAGATACTGCGCCCCAAGGCAAAGTATCGCTCCTACAAGTGGAAGGGTTAACTAACATCAAGTTACCTCTCATGGTTATCTTCTTGCTTACGCGAGAAGTAAGGTGGACCTTCCTACAGGACACCGTAGCGTTTGAGTTTCTCCAGGGAAACAACGCGACCATGAAGAGAGGACTTCTAGTAGCCTTCCGCAAAGTGACTGAAACCCTTTTGGGTGGATGTTGCTTCGATTCACAAAGTTCCTGGTGCATTTTTCGGAATGTAGTACGGCGTGAATTGAAGCTGTTGGCGTCAAATATCTCAGTACTCAGTAATGAGTATGCTTACAGATAGCCATCATCTTAGCGAAAGGTTATTAGTTGCTCTAACCCTTCCATTTTAAATAATTTTTTTTCCAAATAACTTACAGAAAGCTGATTGCAGGATAGGCGGTAGCTTATCCTTATTTTGACTCCTTAATTTGACTAGAATACGAACGACCAACTAGAAGGACTGGACTAAAGACCTTCATAGTTTTTTGATTTTAGATTTTCTTGTTTCTGCGCGCGCATCTCCTTGGGCGTTCCACAACGATCAATCTCAGCTTCAAGCATCCACAACTCTGGCTTAGCATCTTCCTCAAGAAGCCAACCCTCTGGGAATGTAAGTCCTGACTGATCGAAATCAGCAGAACAGTCCATGAATTCGTTTGTAACAGGAGGCGTAGTGCTCTTGTTCTCAAATGAATCCACAAGTGGGTGAAAGATCAAAAATGCTTCAACAGCAACAAACGGTCTAGCGACTCGAAGAGTCAAGTTGCCGATCGTTATCGAAAGCACATTGTAGTAAGGATGACTACATTCTTCGTAGACACCCCATACTGTATTTTTTTGGATCTGACCTTGAGTGATTGCACTGAGCAAGCCAAGAAAGAACTTGGTTGCCGTTGTGTAATCCTGATGGTTTTGTGCATTAAGCGCATCGGTAATGTGCTTTTGCACTTGCTCTGAAGTGAGCATAATTCTGTCCTCCATGATTGGGGTTAGTTTGTTAAAAAAAGCGGCCTAGAAAAACAATCTCTAGGCCACTTTCTTTTTCAAGAAACCAAATCTGACAGAATAATAATTTAACCTCTATTTTTAACCTTATATTTTGCTACCGCGATACCTTGTTGTTTAGACACAACAAGACACCGCTTAAAAATCTATTAAAATATTTTTTCAAAGAACAATTAAGACATTATAATACCAGATTATTAATTTAATATCAAAATTATGAATAAATAGCTAAGTATTTGATTTTTATGAACTAAATGGTATTTAGCCTCGAATTGGCAACTTAAATCAATTATTTTCGATTACTTATAAGTATGTTTACAAACCTAACAAATTACTATATAATCGTATTATGATAATACGATTCAAGCATCAGCTTGCTGAAGACATTTTTCTTAATCGTATTACTGGAGCTTCAAGGAAATTCCCTTTAGAGCTTAGGAAAATAGCGGATAGAAAATTGCAATATCTAAATGCTGCTCTTAAGCTTCAAGACTTAAAAAGTCCTCCTGGAAATAGACTTGAGATGCTTCAAGGAAACTTAAAAGGCTATTACTCTATTCGAATTAACAGTCAATGGAGAATAATTTTTAAATGGAAAGATGGTGCAGATGAAGTGCAAATTATTGATTATCATAAAGGTTAATAAAATATGAGACCAGGCAAACCAATACATCCGGGACAAATGCTATTAAAAGAGTTTCTTGAACCTGCTAACTTATCTCAAAGAGAATTTGCTTCAAAAATAGGTTGGACAACTGCGAAATTAAATGAGCTTGTTAAAGGGAAAAGAGGAATCACTGCAGCAACTGCTCTAGACCTTGCAGCTATGCTAAAAACATCGGCAGAACTTTGGTTACAACTTCAAATGTACGTTGACTTACATCAAGAAGAACTAAATAGAAAAGAAGCTTCATAGCTTTATGAATAATGATAAAAATTTCTCTAAACTGAAATTTATTTAAAATATTAAGGGGATGTAGAATATTCTACTGGCACTTTACTCGCTTCTTGATTGCAATATACTAATCGATTTAGAAGGCCGTAGGCTTTATAAGTTAACAGACCTAGTTTCACTGCTTTAATTAATCTAGAGTCTGATTCTTTTAGCTCTTCAATTAAATAAAAATTACTTAGTGCTCTATTAGAATCCCCTTGGTTAGTCTTTCTTAAATAAAGATATAATTCAAAGCGAAGTTCTTTAATAAAATTATTTACTTTATGTTTGTTGCCAAATACAAACATCTCTAAATCTTTTTCAACTAAAGAGATGTTAATTAAATCTAGTTCATTATATTTTGCAACATTTTTTGCTAAATCAATTACTTGTTTCCATTGAACTGGATCTAGTAGCCATAAATTACTTGGTTTTGTAAGCCATTTTAGAAGTAAAAATTTCATAAGTATTTATCTAATCGCAGATTTTTAAAAATAGTTGCTAATACAAAAATAAAAAATCCTCATAAACGACCACCAAAGCCTTTGTGAAGAACTTCTCCTGTATTTGCATGCAAAGTAATAAATACATTTTGCCCTTTAAAATCTGCATCTGACTTAACTCTAATAAGTCTTCTTCCAAAAAACCAGAAATACCAAGTTCTCCAAATACTGATCCTTCCTTCAAAAGGCCAGCCATTTTGCTCTGCTATTTCTCTTGAAATCTCGATTACTTCTTTATTTGTCAGTACTCTCATTAGCTAGTAAATGCACTCCATAGTGAAGATTTCCAATAGTTATTGTCGTAGTGGCTCCCTCTAATAATACATCTTTAAGTTCTACATAGCCTTGTTTTATAGGAAACTTTAAACCTTCAGCAAAGTTTTTAACCCCATTAACCTTAGCTTGCGAATAGCTCTCAGCTATAGCTTCTTCCATATATCTCATCAAAGGTGCACTTTCACTTAAATCTTTCGCTCTAACATTTTGTAAAGCCTTAAGTTTAGGAGAAAAGAAAGAATGAACTTTTTCATGATGGTATGCCAAAGCTTGATCAGCCCTAGTACCTCTAGTGGAATATAAAATATCTCCATTTAAATCCGTTCTACCAATTCCTTTAGGTAAGTCTGGTGTTCCTTTTACACTAGGTTTGTAAAAATATTTTCCATTTACAGCTTCCTTATCAAACATTGCTTTAGTAATATTTGAGTCTGCTGCTTTAGTAGATTTCAATCCAGTTTCAATTATAGCATCAGCTGACTTTGCGGCTTTAGCACTTGCTTTCCCGCCTTTTAATACTCCTTTTACATAGTCACCAACACCTGGAACCCAACCAATTGCGCTTAATCCTAAATCTTTCCAGCCACCCTTTTCCCCATTTTTTATTTTGATTACCGCAGCCGTGCTGTCTCTAAAATCCCCAACTTGTCCATAAACTGGAATCAGGCCTGCTAATGTCTGCCCAATTACTTTCGCCCCAGTATTTTTATCACTAAAATCTCCAAGCGTAGCTCCCTCTATTGCTTGTTCTAAATAACCAGCTTTATTGCTCTTAGACTGATAATTCAATGTAGGATTTTGTATATAAGTAGTATTGTCAGCCTCTGGGAAACTAGGGTTGTGTATGTATGTTGTATTTGGCTTAATTGACTGATCAGACATTTTAACTCTCCTATTTTTAGCATTATCTGTTTAATTAATCGCAGATTCTCAGCCTAAGTTGCTAATTCCATAGAATTCGGTAAAAAGCAGTTTTAAATCATGAATAGAGCATGAATAGACTATCTAAAGAAAAAAGCCCTTACTTACTTCAGCACAAGAACAATCCTGTAGATTGGTACCCTTGGGGTCCAGAAGCTTTTACTGCTTCAAAAGAACAAGACAAACCTATTTTTTTATCTATTGGATATTCAAGTTGTTACTGGTGCCATGTGATGGAGCAAGAATCTTTTGAGTCTGAAAAAGTTGCTAAGATTCTAAATGAACATTTTATTTCTATAAAAGTAGATAGAGAAGAAAGACCAGATGTAGACCAGATTTATATGGACGCTGCCCTTACTATGACTGGGCATGGTGGTTGGCCACTTTCTGCTTTTTTAACTAGTGATTTAAAACCATTTTTTGCTGCTACTTATTTTCCACAAGATAAGTTTATTGATCTGCTAAATAAAATTAATGAGATGTGGCAAGCTGATAAAGATAATTTAGTTAACTCAGCAAATGAAATAACTAGTCATTTAAATAAAGAATCTATTCTCGGAAAAGCTGAAGAAATTAATGTTAATATATTTGAGAAATTATACGCTCACTTAAAAGATAACTATGATGAGAAGTATGGAGGATTTGGACCAGCGCCTAAATTTCCACCGACTTATGCGATTAGAAACTTACTGCGTATTAATAGAACAGCTAAATCGGATCAAGAAAACTCTGAAAAAGCCTTAGAGATGGCAACGAATACTCTAGAGAATATGGCAAAAGGTGGAATCTTTGATCACCTAGGTGGAGGATTTGCTAGATATTCAGTAGATGACCGTTGGTTAATTCCTCACTTTGAAAAAATGCTTTATGATAATGCGCTTTTAATTGTTGCTTATTTAGAGGCTTATCAAGTTACTAAAAAAGAAATATTTAAAGATGTATCTCTTTTAACTATTAAGTATTTAATTAAAGAAATGTATAGCGAGGCTTTTTTCTCTGCTCAAGATGCAGGGGATGTTGGTAAAGAAGGAGAATACTACTCTTGGTCAATTGAAGAACTAGAGAGTATTTTAGACGCTGAGGAGGTTCAAAGTTTAAAAGATAATTACGGTATAAGCGAAATTGGAAATTTTGAGCATGGCTTAAGTGTTTTAAATCTTACTTCTGATTGGGGTGCGAGGACTAATAAAGAAATTAAATCTGCTTTTAAAAAATTAAGTGCTGAGCGAGATCAAAGAAGAGCTCCTCATTTAGATGATAAAATTCTTACTTCTTGGAATGCGCTTACTATTAGTGCATTAGTTAAGGCATCACAAGTTTTAGAAGAGCCTGGTTATTACGAAATAGCTTGTAAAACAGCTAGCTTCATTAAAAACAAATTATATAAAAACGATTCACTATTAAGACGCTATAGAGATGGTGATTCAAGCATCAGTGCTTGCCTAGATGATTACAGTTATTTAATTCAAGCATTAATAGATTTATACGAGCATCAAGGTGATACAGAGTGGCTTAGCTGGGCAATAGAACTACAAGAAAAGCTAGATCAGAACTTTTGGAGTGATAACGCTTATCATTTTGCAAACCCTGAGAGCACTGAGTTAATTTTTAGAAAAAAAGACTTAGTAGATAATGCTACTCCTTCGGGAAATGGAATTTCGATATTAAATCTTTTTAGACTTTACTTTCTTACCATGAATAAAGATTATGAGAACAAGGCAAAAGAAATAGTATTAAATGCTATGCCTATGGCAGATAAATATCCTGCTGGTTTTAATTCTATGATTTTAGCGCTTGATTTTTACTTAAACTCTCCTTCACAGATCATTAGTGAAGATAATGAAGAATTAAAGAATTTACTTTTTAATGAATTCTTACCTAATAAAGTTGTAGCTTGGAAAAAAGAAGATAGCTTTCCAGAGATTGTAAAAGATAAAGAAACTAATAAAGGCATATTTATCTGCAAAGATAATACTTGCCAAGCACCAGTTACAGAAATTTCTAAAATTAAAGACAAGCTAAAGTTATAGAAAATTATAAAAACTTATAGTTGTCTCTAATAGTATTTTAGCAATATAATCCTTTGCATGAACTCAATAATTAAAGAATACGATGCGTTTGTTTTCGACCTAGATGGCGTGGTTTGGAAAGGCCTTACTCCAATTGAAGGAGCTGTTGATAAAATCAATGAGCTAATTGGAGAGAATAAAGAAGTAAGATTCTTAACTAACAATGCAACTAAAACAAGAAGGACTACTGCAAAAAGAATAATAGACATGGGAATTAAAACTAAAGTTGAACATGTTTATACTTCTGGATACGCAGCAGCATTATATTTAAACAAGAACCATCCCGGCTCTAAAATTCACGTAATGGGAACATCTGAGCTAAAAGAAGAAATCAAAGCACAAGATTTTAAATTGGTAGATAGAGGGGCAGATTTTGTAGTAGCTGGCTTAGATAAAGATTTTAACTACGAAAAATTAAATCAAGCAGTTCAAAATATAACCCAAGATGGGGCAAAGATTGTTGCTTGCAATATGGATGCAAGTTACCCAACTGAAGATGAATTTAAACCAGGTGCAGGAAGTATTGTTACAGCTTTAATAGTTGCATCCGGTAAACCAACAGACGTTATAATTGGGAAACCGAGTAAAACTTGCTACGAGCTTATTTTAGAAGAGCTAGACCTACCGAAACCTAGATGCTTGATGGTGGGAGACAAAATTCAAACTGATTTGCTAGGAGCAAGACAAGTAGGAATGAGCACTTGTATGGTTTTATCTGGAGTTGGTTGTAAGACAGACATTGAAGAGCATAACTTTCATCCTGAACATGTAATTGATTCAGTTTGCGGTATTGCTTAATTTTTAGCTGTATTTCCAGCTGCACCTTTAGCAATTAAGTCTTCTATTACGATATGAACTTCATTTTTCCTTAAAGATGGGATTGCCCAAGGTGGGTCGTAAGCAGCGCTATAAGCTTCAGCACTTGCATTATAACCATTTTCACTTAGCCAAGTTCTTAAAACTTTTTCCTTCTTACTAAAACTCTCTTCATCCCAGCTTCCAGAAAAAGAAATTACTGCTACTGTTCTTTTTGGAAAAGAATTCAGTAAAACTTCATTAGAACTTGGCTCTGGTGTATTATCAGTAAGGCTACTAGGCACAACAAAGCTCATTTGTTTTTGACTAGACTTATTCTTAGAGCCTGAAAGATTAACAAATACTGGTGCGGTCATCGAAATTTTCTTCTCGCTTTTATTCTCCCCCGATATGTATTTAAATAATTTCTTAAAGTTAGAATTAGAAGACTCTCTAAATTCTCCAGCATTAGAAGTGCTTACTAATTTAGTTTTTTCGTAACTTCTAATTTCAATATCATTCTCAAAGTCACTTAAAGTAACTTTGTATGTAGGGTTCTCTAAGCTTCTAACGCCAAAAAGACTGCATGAATTTAAGATGGAGGTAAAAAATAATAAAATCAATAAATATAGAACTTTAACCATAACTACTTAACGTATTACTCTGTTTAACCTAACACAATTATAAATTTCACTCCTCACTCGTCATATCAGCGTGGCTGAAGATATTAAAGATTCTATTACTCATATCTCTCGAGGCAAATCTTCTCGTAATAGAATAGGCAGTGTACTCGTTCCACATAGACTTAGAAAAGAAGAAAGAACTCTGCTTAAAAGAGCAATGAGATATGGCTATTTAGAGCATCATCAATGGTCTAGAGTTAATACAATAAATATTTACTCAAAGCTTTGCACTGCTCATGGTTTAATTCCCATTTTTTGTTTTCACGATGATGAGAAATCTAAAGTTACAGTTGAACATTTAAACTTAGAGCAAAAAAAGAAAACTCTGGAATTACTAACATCAGATATTTACTGTAGCGAACAAAAGGAAAAAGACTCAAATAGTATAAATATAACGCTAGAGAATTTAAATAGAAAAAATGCTAAAAAACTTTGCGATAAGATAGCTCGTAAAATTTCCAAACAAAATACTATGCTATCACTTTAGCTAGAAGACTAGCTAAGCTTTAAAAACTTCGTATAAATCTTTTTCTAAAAGCATATCGACTCTAGATTTAGTTTTTGAGTTATTAGAGTTCCTAGCTTTTTCAATAAATTCAGGATTCTCTACTAAAAACTTTTTCATACTAGAGCTTGAATCTTTTAAGTAATTAACTAAGACACTATGCTGTTCTTTTTTAATTAAATCTTTACTAAGCGCCATATCAAAAAAATTATTATCCACATTAAAAATAGATAGTACTTTTTTAATCCCTAACTCTTCTAAGTTAGCTACTCCACCTTGGTTTCTATCAACAATGTTAAAAGCATAATTAAGACTAGCATTTCTTTTCTTTAATTCTGGATGCCACGCTCTTTGATAACTAGAACCAATCGTTAGTAAATCTGCTACATTAATTACAGATGCTGAATTTAAATCTTTAATTTCCTTACCCGATGAATCAAAAGTGCTTCCATCTTTATAAATCCAAATACATGGCTTATTTAAATGCGCAGCTACTATTGGAGAGAAAAACCAGTCTCTTCTTTGCCCACCAGATACTAGATCAAATTTGATTGCACTGCTTTTAATAAGCTCTACAGTCTTATCAATTGTTTTTTTATAAATTTCACTACTTTGGTAAACTTCTTCTAACTTCTTAGTTAACTTTTCTTGAAAACCTTCTTTTTCTGCCTCTGCATCAATTAAGTCTAGCACTTCAGTTGCGACTTCTTTCCCACCGCATAAGTAATGTGTATTTATAAAGTATGGGCCAATTAAGCCTGAAGTATAAATAAATGGCATGTCAGCTGGTGCGACTTTAAAGGCTTCGGAATCAAATAATAAATCAATCATAATTAAATAGTCTGCCCTGATAAAACTTTTTCCAATAAGATTTCACAACTTCTTTCTATGATTTCAAAAACTCCTTCAAAACCACCTTCATAATAAGGATCGGGAACATCCATTCCTGTATCAAATGGATCAAACTCTCTTAATAAGTGAATCCTCGCCTTTGTATCCCCTGCTATCTCTTTTATATCTTTGAAATTTTGTCTATCCATAGCAATAATCCAATCGAAATCATCAAAGTCATCTAGATTAATTTGTCTAGACTTTTGCTTTACTATTGAAATGCCATTTTGCTTAGCCACTTTAATACTTCCCTCATGAGGCTGATTTCCATTATGCCAATTTCCAGTTCCGCAAGAATCAACTACAAACTTATCGCTTAAGCCTTTTTGCTCTAACATTTTCTCAAAAATTCCATGCCCTAATGGAGAACGACAAATATTACCTAAGCAAACAAATAAAACTGAAGTCTTACCCACGTATCTGGCCATTCCCTGTAACTACATATTTATAAGAAGTTAAGCCATCTGCCCCTACAGGGCCTCTTGCATGAAGCTTATCAGTGCTAATTCCAATTTCTGCACCTAAGCCAAACTCAGCACCGTCATTAAATCTAGTGCTAGCATTTAACATTACAACTCCAGTATCTACATTTTGTTGAAATATATCTAAAGCTTCTTTATCTTCTGAAATAATCGCATCGGTGTGATTTGAACCATAAAGATTTATATGCTCAATAGCTTCATTAATATTCTCAACTAGCTTTACAGAGAGAATTAAATCCAAATACTCATCACCCCAATCATTCACATCTCTTACTTTCTTAGATACGCTTTTAACTTCATCATCCCCTCTAATCTCAACAGATTCCTCACTTAACTTTTCAATTAGCGTAGGCAGAAAACTCTCTTTTAAATCTTTATGGATTATTAAAGTCTCCATTGCATTACAAACACCTGGTCTTTGACACTTAGCATTAATTGCAATTTTTTCTGCTTTTTCTAAATCTGCAGATTTATCAACATAAATATGACAAACACCTTTGTAGTGTTTTAACACCGGAACTTTAGACATATCAGTTACTGCTCTAATTAAGCCCTCGCCTCCTCTTGGAATTACTAAATCAACACTATCTTCTTGCTCTACTAACTCTCTAACAGTGTTCCTACTAGTGGAGTTAATAAAACCAAGCATCCCTTTTGGCATTCCAGCATCCTCTCCACCTTTCACTAAGGCTTTTACTATTGCCTTATTTGAGTGAATAGATTCTTTCCCTCCTCTTAGAACAACAGCATTAGAGGTTTTAATACAAAGCCCTGC
>CAYOZL010000020.1:16147-35489 GCA_964408435.1 uncultured Bdellovibrionales bacterium
GCTTTCAGTCCAGCTTTTCTAGCTTCTTTGCATATCTGTTCAACATTACTGTTTTCTACACTCATTGTCTTATTTACCTATTATGGTTCCAATATCTTTTTCAAAAAAAGCATCTTGTAAAACATTTTCACTTCTTCCATCTAATATTAAAACAAGTCCACCTTTTTCAGTAAAAGCTTGAGCCGACTTCAACTTAGAGCTCATACCTCCACTAGACATTTCCCCACCTTTACCGTTTGCCTGAGCAAGCTCTTGCTCACTTATTTCCTTAAGATGAGTAACTCTAATTCCTTTTTCTAAATCAGAGTAAAAACCATTTACAGTACTAGCCAACACTAATGCATCTGATTCTAGCTCTGTTGCTACAAGAGAAGAAAGTAAATCGTTATCACCAAATTGAATCTCATCTGAAGTAATTGCATCGTTTTCATTTATGATCGGCAAAACTCCTTTTTCAAATAAAGAATTAACAGTGCTACAGAAATTACTAATTCTATTTTTATTTTGAAAATCTTCTCTAGTTAAAAGAATTTGTGCAACTACTACATCGTGAGCTTTAAAACACTTAGAATATAAATCTATTAATTTTGCCTGACCAATAGCAGCTGCTGACTGTAGCTCGAGTAACTCAGTAGGTCTTTTTTCAGTACCAAGTTCTTCAAGCCCTGCCCCGATTGCTCCAGAGGTAACTAAAACAACTTGCTTGCCGTTGGACATTAAAGAAGAAATATCTTTTGCAATCTCAGAAAACCGTTTCTTATTTAAACGACCTAAGTCATTAGACAAAGCTCTAGTTCCGTATTTCACAACTATACGTTTTGACTGAGATAATCTATTTCTTAGTTCCTGCTCCATAATGAACTATGAAGATTACACACTTTTAAAAAATTTCTCTACTCTTTAAACTAAAGTATTTGATTTAAACTTCTTGAAATTAGGAAGGACAGCACTGGTATTAAAAAAAGGCAGCATCGAAGAATATCGATGCTGCCTGGATTAACCGTATGAAGCTTTACTAAGCAATAGACTCACAATGCCTCGTAGCTCGCTTCCGTTGACTTTTCGCCTCCATCACTAAAGCCACTTCAAGCTCAGAGACGCTCATCAACTCTTGATGCCGATCCTCCGCATCTGTGTTGTAGTACTGATTAGATTGCACCAATTGCGCTGTAAAGCGGCAACCAGGGTCGTAACAAGAAACTACTACCTCGTCGGACTGCTCTCGACTAACACTAAAGCCCCAGACACTTACTTTTTTAGTTGAGGCGCAAAGGCACACAACAATAAAGTTCTTTGTCTTGCTTTTAGGAACTCTGAGCATCAAGCTAGAGTCAAGATAGCCTTCCCTATTAAGAAAGCTCAATGCACGTCCTTCATCTCCAAGCTGCAATAAAGCTACTGGGTACCCGTGGTTAGCGGGGGTATAGCTATGCTGCTCTCCTGAAAGAGAAACAACAGAATCTTTTAGCATACGATAAAGCAAGCTAAAATTAAATTCTGGCCCCATCAAACGGTCGTGCATCTTTTGCTTCAGGCAAATCCACTCACCTTGAGAGCCCAGTGTCTTTTTTGGAACAGACTTCCAAGGAAAATCGACTTCTCTACTTGTAGTAGAGAACATACCCTCTTCAAAACTCAAAAAACGAGTCAGGGGATATAAAGGCTGGAATCTATCAACACGATGAGCTCGTGCAAGGAGTTCGTCGCTAAGACCTTTTCTTCGAACTCCAAATTGAACAAAGAGCAGAGCTTTGAGAAGATTCATCTCACCGATATCATCGCCAGATAGAATCTGGTGCAAATATAGGCTTTTCTCCTCGTAGATTAGCTTAACCACAGGCTTTGAGCCGCGGTAAACTTTTACTACAGTTGCCATACAGGCAATCTGCTCAGCAATCTTTGCAGCGCACCCACTATCAAGTGCTTCAGCATAGCTCTTATGCAAATCGCCGCCAAAAAGCTCGGCCAAAAATGACTGACCCCATCTGGCAGTGAGTCTTCCAAGCACTCTGAGACGATTGCTGTCCAGGTCCAGAGTAGAAATCTCAGTACCATCTTCTTGCGGCTCACTTTCATGAGACCAGATTTGGTAACGCACATAAGAGTTAACTACCGGATAAAGACTGAGCTTTTTCTTGAGCCACTCAACACAAGCCTCTCGGTCCTCATCCCAAATCTGCATAAGTTCAGTATCAGCAAATTCTCCATAGGCAGCTTTTGCCAGGGCATCACCGAACTGTCTCAATTCGACTTCATCCAGAGTCTCGCCTTTTACAACTCTAACCTTGTCAACTAGGCTATCGTAACAGAACTGCTCATCACAGACTTCGATACCCCAGTTTTCACCAAAGACCCATCCATCCTCCGATTGCTTCTTAACTTTTAGCTCCTGAAGCTCATTAGCTGAAACTTCCTTGAATTGACGAGCCAAATTAACTCCCGCACGAAACAAAAGCCTTTTTACTGGGTTGGTAATCATTGATAGCTCAGGCAGGCGTTGCTTTTTTGCAACGCTGATTTTCCACATTCCAGACGAATCAATCTTGTGGCTGATCATTCGCTTGCCATCTTTATTATGAACCCGAATGTATACCACTCCATTCTGATCGTTTCGAACAATGGTATTTCGAGTCCAAAGCGCAAGCGGAAATTTGTTCTTCTTGCTTGAAGGCAAAATCTCAATGCGAGAGCCGTCCTCCTTACAATACTCAACTTTTACCGGAGCACCAGGTACAGCCTCGTGGACTTTGATGGTGAAAAACTCAAATCGTCTTGGACTCTTCTTTACATTCTTCTTCGCCATGATAAATCTCCTTTTTAAAAGGACCTGACACGTGAGTGTCTTATATTACTCAATTTCATTAAGCCATGGTCGTACCAATGAAAAAGAGGGTGTCATTCACGATGAGTGCACCCTAGAAAAAACAATTTTTTTTATTTTTTGTTTTAACTAGAGTACACTCAAAGCTAGTATAAAAATTTTTAAAACATTATTTACCAGTGCTGTTTCTCTAATGAACTAGAGAAACAGAACAAAACTTTTACACATATCTAAATTTCAAAGAGCTTATTCAGCGAAAATAAATGCATACATCGTATCATGAGGAATTTAATAGGTAAATACTCTAATGCTATTGTTTGGGATTTTATACATAGTAATATCAAATACTTATGTCTTAATTCAAGATAGTATAAATATTTTTCAAAAAATATTCAGAAAGCTCTACGTATAGTGAGCAGTGTAGCAGTATTTACTCCTTCGGATTTTGGAGCCAGTTATTAATTAAAAAGAGATTAAGTATCTCTTTTTAATTAATAACTGGTGGAAACCTTGGATTAATCGTTTTAAACGATTAAGAGAATGAGAAGGAGTAAATACTGCTACACTGCTAGTATATCTATCCAAACCTCAATCTCAGCTTGCCTAGATAACTTAGCTCTAAAACTTTGCCCAAAGCCTAATAAGTAATCAGTAAACTCTTCATCCTCTTCTGCTTTTAAAAGCAATTCCCTAAGCTCTTCTGTATTTTCACATTCAAAAAAACCCGGATAATCTTCCCCGAACAAAGCCATTGTAGAATCTATTTTTGAACAAATAATTGGCAATTCCAATGCAATAGCTTCTGAGATGACACTCGGAAAACCTTCAGTCTTAGAACTTAATACCATTAAAGAACTCGAAGACATATGATTACAAACTTCTTCTTTACTTAACTCACCTAAATATTCATAGCGTGTGTTAATTGCTAGTTCTTCTTCCACTAACAAATTATATTCAGGTTCAAGGATTGCTCCTAGATGAAGTACTCTTATTTTAGAATACTTTGGCAAATCTCTTACGGCAATAGCTGCTCTCATTGGATCTTTTACATCTCTTAGGTGACCAACAACTAAAACATCAAAAAACTCTTCTGACTTCTCTAGTTTTACATTATCGATAATATCTGCAGATTGATAAATGACTACAACTTTATCTCGGTAATCTTCTGGGATTAAATCTTTCGCTCTATCTTGTAAAACAATAATCTTATCAGCAAGTCTAAGAGTTCTTTCGGCTTTAGCTTTTTCTAATTTGTATAAGTCTGTTCCTGTCATACAGATATATAAAGGCACTTCTGGGTATGCTTGTTTAAAATCAAAAACTAATTCTGAGCTTTTATAGGCATGAAAAGCAATGGCTAGATCAGGAGTCTCTTGAACGATCTCATGTCCTAAATTCTCAAGGATATCAGTCCATCTTTCACGAGTAACAAGAGATCCCTTCCTGATCCCGCTGTCATCTTGCTGATAAATGAATTTTATCTTCAAGGAATTTCGCGACTAAGAAGGTCTAGTCATATTCTCTAGATTTAAAGCTTTATCAAGCTCATCATCTGGAAGCACTTTTCTTTCTTTTGCAACTTGTCTAAGTGGCTTGCCGGTTTTAAAAGCTTCTTTTGCCAAGTCTGCTGCTTGATCATAACCAATAATTGGAGCCAATGAAGTACAAATAGCAATACTAGCTTCTGCTAATTCATTTAGTCTTTCAACATTTGGAGTAATTCCGTCTACGCATTTCTCTGCAAAGTTTTTAGCTGAGTTAGCTAAAAGCTCAATAGATTCTAAAATAGAATGAGCCATTACAGGCATCATTACATTTAGTTCAAACACTCCACCTGTAGAACCTCCAGTATGAACAGTTGCATCATTACCAATTACTTTAGCACAAACCATTAATACAGATTCCGAAATTACAGGGTTTACTTTACCAGGCATAATAGAAGAACCAGGTTGAACTTCAGGAACTTGAATCTCACCAATTCCACATCTAGGTCCAGAAGAAAGCCAACGAATGTCATTAGCAATTTTGCCGAAGCTACAAGCTATCGTTCTGAGTTGACCGCTCATTTCTACTAAACCATCTTTTGCTGCCTGTGCTTCAAAATGATTTTTTGCTTCGAAGAAATCTAGTCCACTTTCTTTAGAAATCTTTGCAATTACTTTCTCAGCAAAGCCAGCTGGAGTATTAAGTCCAGTTCCTACCGCAGTTCCACCAAGTGGCAATTCTAAGATAGAAGACATTGATCTTTTTACTCGTTCAATACTTTGCTCAATTTGTCTTTTGTATCCGCTAAACTCCTGTCCTAGCATCATAGGAGTAGCATCTTGTAAATGCGTTCTTCCTGTTTTTACAATCTTTGCAAATTCAGTTTCTTTTTTTGCTAGCGATTCTTTTAAGATTTCTAAAGCTGGTAAAAGCTTACTTGTAAGCTCCATAGCAGTAGCAATGTGGATTGAAGTTGGGAATACATCATTTGAAGACTGACCCATATTTACGTGGTCATTAGGATGAACATGGCTATCTGAAATTTCTTTAGCTCTATTAGCTACAACTTCATTTGTATTCATATTTGAAGAAGTACCTGAACCAGTTTGAAAAATATCAACTACAAAATGCTCATCAAGCTTACCGTCAATTACTTCTTGAGTAGCTTCTTTAATTGATTTCGCAATATCTTTATCTAAAAGACCTAAATCGGAATTAATAAAAGCAGCACTTTGTTTAATAAGCCCTAAAGCTGAAATCATTGAACGCGGGATTCTAAGTGTGCTAATTGGGAAGTTCTCACATGCTCTTTGAGTTTGCGCTGCGTAGTAGGCACTAGCAGGAACTTTCATTTCACCCATAGAGTCTTTTTCTATTCTAAAATCTTTGCTCATATCTCCCTTAAATACTGTGTGTAGAGGTCTGTCTATTTAGGGCTCGATATAGCAAAAAGCTTTTGAGCTAGCAACTTTATAGCTAAAAGAGCGATTAGCTTTACATGGATAAAGGGAGCTCATTAATTGAAGTATTTTTTGTAGTGCTAATACTAAGCTTAAGCTTTAGTTTCAGCAGAATTAAATTTAGACCAAATTTTTGTAAAAGATTAGTTAATTTTCTAGACAATGCTCAGATTCTTTCAATTAGTTCTGGGAAAGAAGTTAACGTTGAAATTACAAATAATGAAATTAAAGTTCTAGATTCTAATAGAAAAATTAAAATTCCAAGATATATTGAATTAAAAGAAGCTAGCTTTGGAAACTTAATTTACGACAAAAATATAATTACCTACAGAGCAAGCGGGACGACTTCTGCTGGCAGGGCTAACTTCAAACAACAAAATTTAAAAGAGTGCATCCTAGTGCAATCAATTTATGGTGCAAAGAGAATCGAATAAAGGATTTAGCTTACTCCAAGTAATTGTTTTTACTTTCATAGCAAGCATATTCTTAAGACAAATAAACAAAGATATTATTTTTAATTTTAAAATTCTTAAAAGAGATAGACTAAGAAAAGGAGAGTTAGAGATTAATCATTGCGGGGAACATAGGGAAAGAAATTCTCTTTGGAGCTGTATTAACGTAGAGAATAAAAACTATTTTAAATATGAAATTGAATAAAAAAGGCTTTACTCTCTTTGAATTACTAATCACGCTTAGTCTCTCTTCGATTGTTTCAGTGGGAATCATAAAAGAAGTAAGAAATATAAAAAGCAAAGAAAGAATAATTCAAGAATTAAGAAGAAATAAAATTCTACAAATAAAAATTAACAGTTTAGTTAACCCCTACTTAATCAAAATGGGGAGTTGGAGTGCTTTTAGCAACTACAAAATTACGAACAAAGAAACAGAGAAAGATAACTTCTTAAATGAACAGTCTCTAGATATTGATTTTTTAAAATCAAATATAATCTCAATTATAAACTTCGATACTGAATCTTACTTTATAAAAATAAATGACAGCTACTGCCTAAAAGGAGAGACTTTTAGAAAAAAGCTTTTCCCAGCTCTAATCTTTAATAAAAGCTCTTGGATTGAGGCTGAAGTAAAATTGAATAAGAACGGAGATTGCTACGAATTAGAAGATATTAAAGCTTACAAATCACCGTTTAAAAATTCAAATGAAGTAAGCTTAACAAAAGAACAGAGCATACTACTACCAGTTATTGACTCATATAGTCTCTTCGTAGATAAAAACGACACACTTAGAAAAATAAATCATCAAAATAATTACCATCAACCTATTGAATACAATGTGAACAAATTTGAAGTTTACGAAAATAAAATAGTCTTAGAAAAAAATGAATTTATTGAATTTGAGAACAATAAAAAAACATTAAATACATTAGAGCTTTTTGCGATGCTTTATAGCGAAGAGAGAAAGCCATAAGAAGAAATCAGGAGAGCAAATGATTGAAATAATTCTTTTTGTATTAATTCTAAATAGTATTCCTACTCTTTTAGATATTAACTATAACAATAAATTCTACCTTGAGAGCTACAATAAAATTGAACATAAGCTTGAAGATTATAAAAAAGCTGAATCAGATTTAAACTTTTCTGTCTTAAATAATAAAAGATTAGACTATAAAACTGAATTCAAAATAGAGAAAAGTTCAAACGAAAACTTAGTCTCTCGCTACGAGGTAGATAATTATATAAATAAAAAATTCATACAAACACCTCATCTTGCAAACTGGACTAAGCTTTCTAAAAATCTGAAACACACTAGCAATTGCAATTTTAATAGTATTACAGAATCAGTTTTTATTAACTGCGATGAGACCTATATTAAAAGATTAGATTCCAATCTAACCTTAGCTTCTAATGGCAAGATAGTAATAGAAGAACTAAATGCCAAAAATATTCAAATTTACTCATTTCAAGACTTAGAGATAATAAATGTTAACAATCTAGATAACTCTATATTCTTTTCTCAATTAGGAGAGATTAAATCTAAGATCAGTAGCTGTAACAATGAAGAAAGTTTCTTTCTCTCTTCTAAAGAACAACTACTAGATTGCAATGCAAACAAAGACCTAGAATACTTATTAAATTTCAGACCGATCTCCTCACAACTCTACTGATTGCATAAGTTAATCTTTTTAAGTAATCTCAGGATATGAGTAAAACAATTCTAATCGTAGATGATGATTCCGATACAAGAACAGTAGTAAGAACAATCCTTTCGACAGAAGGCTACGACACTGCAGAAGTAGCTTCTGGAGAAGATGCTATTGAATATTTCAAAAACAATGAAGCGCCAGCGGTTGTTGTACTAGACATAATGATGCCTGGAATGTCTGGCCTAGAAGTTGCTATGAGAATGAAACAACAACCAGAGACTCAAAGAATCCCAATAATTATCTTAACAGCAAAAGATAGCTCAGATGACATGCTCATGGCATATAAAGATTATTCAATTGATTATTACATTCCTAAACCATTTAACTCAAAACAATTAGTTAACGGAGTGAACATCGTGCTTGGACTTGATGGCACACAAGAGAATAAAAAGAACAGCGAAGAAGCCGAGTAAAAAAATGTTTATTGCATTGGAAGGAGTAGAAGGTTCTGGCAAATCGACTTTAAGTAAAAAACTCGCAGAAAAAATAAAAAAAGAAAAAGGCTCTGAAATTGTCCTCACAAGAGAACCTGGTGGAACTGATATTGGAAAAGAGATCAGAGCGCTACTGCTTGAAAGAAGAGATCTTTCATTAAGTTCCCTTGCTGAAACTTTTCTTTTTGCAGCAGACAGAGCAGAGCACGTGCAAAGCATTATCAAACCTGCATTAAAGAATAACAATTTTGTAATTACTGATAGGTATTACTTCTCGACTTTAGCTTACCAAGGATATGCAAGAGGCTTAGATTTAGATTTACTTAAAAAGGTCTGCAAACTTGCAATTGCTGGAACTGAGCCAGATTTAGTCTTACTTCTTGATTTGCCTGTAGAAACTGGCCTAAAAAGAGCAAAATCAAGAGCAGAGAATTGGACAAAGTTCGAAGAAGAAGAATTAGATTTCCATAAAAAAGTAAGAGCTGGGTTTCTAGAGCTTAGTAAGGAAAATAACTTTACTATAATTGATGCTAGCTTAAGTCCCGATGAAATCCTTGATAAGGCTTGGGAGAGCATTAGCAAGATTATTTAGCCATGATTAAAGTATACGGACACGAAAAAGAATTAGAACAATTAAGCAAATTAAAAAATGCTTCTGAAAACAAACTACACCATGCCATGATTTTCTCAGGCCCTAAAGGCGTGGGGAAAAGAAGAGTTGCACAAAATTTTGCACTAAGCCTTCTTGATGCTGAAAACTCTACTCAACACCCAGACTTACATATTGTAACTCTAGAAGAAGGCAAAAGAGATATCCCTGTAGAAAAACTGCGCGAACTTATTTCAAAACTACAACTAAAATCTTATAGCGGCAAAAAGAAGATTGCTATTATAGATGATGCTGAAAAAATGAATTTAGCAGCATGTAACTCCTTTTTAAAAACCCTGGAAGAGCCACCAGGTGACAGCTTAATTATTTTAGTTACAAACAATCCTCAATTACTACTACCTACTATTATTTCAAGATGTCAGAATTTTAACTTTTCAAAGCTAAACAAAGAAAATATAAGTAAGATACTAAATTCTTTTGAAATAGAAGACAGGCTGATTGAAAATCTAGTAGAGATTGAATCAACAAACTTAGCTCTTTTTAATATTCCCACCGATCCCAACACTCTAGAAACAACTAACAATAAAAAACTAGTTAAACACCTAAGCGAATTTGTTGAAAAAGCTAGTAATATTTCTTCTTATCTGGACAAATCTTTTAAAAACAATCTAAGTGATAGCGTTGTTGCTGCAAGTAATTTAGCTGAGAACAAAGAAGACATTGGACTAGTATTTCATATTGCCAGGAATAAATTAAGAAATAGAATTTATAATTCAAGTAATTCTAGAGAAGCTAGAATTCTTTCTAATAAATTAATTAAAGTTATAGAAACTGAGAAGCTAATGAGAGAAAGGAGCTTAAATACTGGGATTCAGTTAGCTAGCGTTCTTTAAATATAGCTTTAAATGCAGATCCCTAACAACACTCGCTTTAATGACAGTCTATTCTTGCCATACCTAGTGTCATCAGCTCTGAGCCTAAAGCTTGATGAGCAGCTTCCTTGTCCTCAGTGCTCTTTGCTTTTTTAATCAAATCTAAATGACTTGAGATTACTTTCTTTTCAACTCCCTTCTTAATCATAGGACCAAAATCATTAAAGACAGTCTGAGCTTGTTCATACTTCTTTTCTCTTAATAAAAACTCAATGTGCTTTTTAATAAGCACTTCATTAGGTTTTTCTTGCTTCATTTCTTCAGTTAAATAAGCTTTTAAACCTTCAGTGCCTTTTTTTGACCTAATACTATTGAGCTTCATAGTGACATCCAAGGAAGCACGGCCTTCTTCACTCGAATAATCAATTTTTTCTTTACAGAGCTCGGGATATTTTTTTAAAAACGCTTTATTTCTTTTTTCACCAGCTTCTTTAGCAAGCTTTAAAAAATCATCTTGAGCATTACTATTTTTCTTATCAAATACCGTATTCACTAATTTACGCTGGCCCTTGCTCATTTTCGACATAGCCTGCTCTTGCGCAGCTACAAACATTTCTTCTGTCTGTCTTTTTCTCATTGCTTTGCCAATTTTTTTTCCTCCAAGAGCCTCTATTTCAAAAAGATGTTTTTCATAAACTAGGCCAAGACTATTTTTAGGATTCAAAGCTTTCAAGCTAGAAAGCGCTGCTTTCGCTAACTTCATATCTTTAAATGACATTGCCATAGAAGCCAAGCTTGTATGTGCCTGCTCAGAATTGGGATCTTTTTCAAACTTTTCAATTAAGCCGTAAATAGTTTTATTCTTAATATTACTTTGATCTGATTGATACTGAGCTTTGATACTTTCAGGTATTTTAGTAATTTTTTGAGGCTTTAACTTATTTTCGGAAAAAGCCAAAGAAGGGAGAAATATTAAAATAGATAATATGAATTTGATTAATTTCATTTTCCAGCCTCAATTTAAACCTTAATACTGATGTATCAAATTTACTTTGCTTCTTCTACTTCTAAAAACTTAAACAAAGGCTTAGGCTTCTCAAAAGCAGTTCCTGGCTTTATCTCACTTAACTTAAATCTATTAATTAAGTTTTCTTGCTTATAAGTAAGAATATTATAGCTTGAGTCTTCGCCCTCTTTTTCTATCTGCTCTCCAAAAAGTTGGTCTTGGTATCCAAGAAGCTCGTGAATCTTTTGACTTGAAACCGGTAAGACTGGGGCAAATAAATTCTTTAAAGTATCAATTGCTTTAACTGCAACATACACACTAGAACCTGAAGCTTCTGGGTCAGTTTTAAACTGAGTCCAAGGAGCTTTAGTATCTAAGTACTTATTTACTTCCCTAGTCATTGTTAGCGTTTCTTTTAAAGCATCTCTAAGTTTAACTGCTTCGTAAAGTTTACAGACTTCCTCTAGACCTTTTTCAATTTTAGATAATAACTCTTTATCTACAGAGTCTAATTCTTTTGGTTCAGGAATTTTACCGTCAAAACGACCATGCGCAAAATTAAGAACCCTATTAACTAAGTTACCCCAAGCAGCTACTAGCTCTCCATTATTTCTTGCTATTAGTTCTTCTTTTGAAAAATTAGAATCTTTAGTTTCAGGAAAAATTGAGCACATATAAAATCTGAGAGCGTCACTATCTATTTCTTCAAGGATCTCTAAGAGCCAAACAGCAAAACCTCTACTTGTAGAGAACTTCTCGCCTTCGATATTTAAAAACTGATTTGCTGGCACATCATAAGGTAAATTTAACTCTTTATCATAAGCTAAAAGTTCTATTGGCCAAATAACAGTATGAAAAGGAATATTATCTTTACCTATAAAATAGTAACTCTTTGAGTCATCTCCCTTCCACCAATCTTGCCAGTTCCTGCCTGAGTATTTAGAAAATTCTTTTGATGCACTTAAGTATCCAATTACAGCATCAAACCAAACATAAAGCACCTTCTCTTCCCAACCCTCTTCAGGAACAGGGATACCCCAATCAATATCTCTAGTAATCGGTCTAGGATTAATTGTTTCTTCAAGCATAACTTTTGAAAAGTTTTTAACATGAGCTCTCCAGTGCTTATTGTTTTTTACATACTCTAGAACTTCTTCTCTATAATTCTCTAATTTAAAATAGAAATGAGATGTTTCCTTTAAAATAGGTTTATTACCAGTAATTGTAGAAACTGGATTTTTAAGAGTTTTGGTTTCGTAAGTCTTGCCACAAGTTTCACATTGATCCCCTCTAGCCTTATCGCTATCACAATGTGGGCAATTTCCTTTTACGTATCTATCGGGTAAAAATAATTTTGCTTCTTCATCAAAAAACTGTTCTTCAGTCTTTACAACAAAATCTCCTTGCTCATTTAATTTTTTAAATATCTCTTGAGACTGCTCAATGTGGTTCTTAGTATGAGTATGAGTAAACATATCAAAAGTTATTCCTAACTTTTTCCAAGATTCTATAAAACTTTGATGGTATTGTTTTAAAACATCAAAAGGCTCTTTATTTTCTTGCTTTGCTTTTAAAGTAATTGGCGTTCCATGAGCATCAGAACCCGAGACCATCATTACATCATTACCTTTTAAACGGTGATACCTTGCAAAGATATCCGCAGGTAAATATGCACCAGCCACATGCCCTAGATGCAAATCACCATTTGCATAAGGCCAAGCTACAAAAACTCCGATTTTTTCGGTTCTAGACATAGACCCATATCTACCTAAGCGTTGAATCAAGAGCAAGATCTGTTATAACCCCTAGCATGGAAAAAGAAGAAAATAACACTAAAGAAGAGCAAGCAGACGGTGTAAAGGCCGATAATTTAATTAACTTTGATGATTTCAAGAAAGTAGAGCTAAAAGTTGCTCAAATACTTGAAGCTGAAAAGATTGAAAAATCTAAAAAACTAGTAAAATTACAAGTTGATGCCGGTGAGAATGATAAAAGACAAATAGTTGCAGGCATTGCAAAACACTACGCTCCTGAAGATTTAGTAGGCAGGAAAATAGTGATCGTTGCTAACTTAGCTCCGGCTAAACTAATGGGAGTCGAATCTCAAGGTATGCTTTTAGCTGCAAGTGATGATTCTGGGCTTTGCTTAGTGAATCCTGGCTTAGGTGTAAGCACTGGTAGTAGAGTTTCTTAATATCTTAAATTCCCTTTATGTTAATTGATACACATTGCCATTTAGACCACTTAGAACATAAACCACTTGAAGATATTTTAGCCGATGCTGAATCCGTGGGAGTTAAAAAATTCTTATGTATCGGAGCGAGCAAAGGTGAGGATTCTTGCAGAATTGCTAGCGAGCTTTCTACTAAGCATGAAAATATCTGGGCAAGCATCGGTGTTCATCCACATGATGCAGGAAAAACAAAATTAGAAGATGTTGCAGACTTAGCTAAGCATGAAAAAGTTGTAGCAATTGGAGAGACAGGACTAGACTATTTTAAAGAATGGTCTGACTTTGATGATCAAAAAGAGCTTTTTAAAGAAAGTATTACCTTAGCAAAAGAACTTAACAAGCCTTTAATTATTCACAACAGAGAAGCAGATGCTGATACTATAAAAATCTTAAAAGACTTAGAGGCTAGTAAAGTTGGTGGGGTATTTCACTGTTATAGTAGACCAGCTGATTTTGCTGCAGAAATTTTAAAGTTAAATTTCATTGTTTCTCTAACTGGAATGATTACCTTTAAAAGAAACAATGAGCTTAGAGAAGAAATAAAAAAAATCCCCTTAGAGCAAATAATGCTTGAGACTGACTGTCCTTACATGGCACCTGAGCCTCATAGAGGCAAGCCTGCAGAGCCTATGCATGTATTTAATATTGCTGAGAAATTAGCAGAAATAAAAGGACTTAGCTTAGAAGAAGTTGCTAAACAAACTTCTAAAAATGCTTTTAATTTATTTGGCATTTAATTAAATAGAAACATTTCCTTCTTTTTTGCGATTACTAAATAGGAAAGCAAAAATAAAAGGAAGCAATGAGAACCAACAACAATACAAACTACCTAAATAGTTACAAAAACTACGATTCTTCATTTAGCTCATCAAAGAACATAGATAAACAAGCAATTAAAAAAACAGTTGATTCACTCTTTGATAAATTAAAAGCAAATAAAACATCTGACATAAAGAAAGGAACTAAAACAGAAGCTAATACAAATACTAAACTATCAAATCTTTTATCTGCAGATAAAAATGGAAATATCAATGAGGAACAACTTCAAAGCGCGATTGTGCAATATCTTTTAGAGAAAAAAGGGGCTAAAAAAGGCTCAGAGCTTGGTAAAGCATACCTACAAGAACTTACGAAATCTATGGCTGGTGGCAAACCATTAGAAGATGCAGTAAAAGTTGCCCTAAAAGCACTGGTAGATAAAGGACTCATTAGCGAAGCTCAAGCTGAAGAAATAAACGGCATATCGTTTAATGCTGCACAATTAGATAACAATTTAAATGCACTTTATGACTCTAGTGGAAGTGCAGATGACCCAACTATTGCAGTAATGGAAATTGAAAAAGCAGTTAGTAAAGCAATGACAAGCATTAATGAAATTAGTAGTGGAGATGAAGTCTCAAGTAGAAGCCTTGATGCAATCTCAAATTCTGTCTCAGTAAATACAAGCTCTAGCTCATCAAATAACGGAAATGGTTTTTTATGGAAGCCAGTTTCAGAATCTAATGGAAATTTAGTAGTGCTCTTTCCACCTAATTTAACTGGAAATATATCTAGCGCAGGTATATACAGCAGCCTCCCGCCCAGTTATGAAAATCTTATTGAAGAAGGAGATTTTTCAGGTGATAACCACAACGGGGGAAGAGCACATTTTCGTTTCTCAAAACCAGGGGGAGGATATCCTGATGGGGTCTATGTAGTGGCTCAACTAAGCAATGGCCAGTCTGCTACATTTGAGATAGAGGATAGTTCAAGCAGGAATTAACACTAGAGACTCGCACTAGTAAAAAAAACAAATGCAAACTAGCTATTTAGCTTTTTTTATTGGCTCTTCTTATACCCAGACTCAACTTCTGTATTATGTTTTCTGTATAAGAAAACCACAAACACAAGAGATGCAAGGAATCCTACAAGTCCAAAATATAAAAGCTTAAATGTTATTTCAAAGAAAAATTCCATAATCTATCTTTATGATATCTGTACATAAGTTTAATAATATAGAATGACCATTCAATACTGTTAAATTTATGCTAAAAAGCCCTTATGCAAGATGAGCTACTAATGAAAGAAGCTATTAAGTTAGCTAGAACTGCTTTCTCTAATAACGAGGTGCCTATTGGCGCGGTAGTAACTGATAAAAATAAAGAAATAATTGGCAAAGGTTTTAACAAAGTTGAAGCTGAGAATAATTGCATTAATCATGCAGAGATAATTGCGATACGAGAAGCTAGCAAAAATATAAAAAACTGGAGATTAGATAATTGCTCTATTTATGTAACATGCGAGCCTTGTACTATGTGCATAGGAGCAATTCTAAATTCTAGAATTAGCAATCTTTACTTTGGTTGTTGCGAGCCTAAAACAGGAGCCGTTGGCTCGATATATGACCTTTCTAAAAATATTAATGTCTATCCTGAGTTACTAAGTCGCGAGTGCAGTGAATTGCTAAGTAATTTCTTCAAAAATAAGAGATAAATCTAACATTTGACCAAAATTAAACTAATAGATAAATACATTACTCTAATGGAGAGATGGCCGAGCGGCTTAAGGCGCTAGTCTTGAAAACTAGAGACTCGCAAGGGTCCGGGGGTTCGAATCCCTCTCTCTCCGTACCTTTTTAATTTTCTAACGTAACTACAACTCTAAGCATTAACTCTAAGCATTCACATAGTCAGCGATAACCTTTCTTAGCCCTAATCTTAATCCTGGTCTTAGTCTTTTCCCTATTCTTTCTTCGTGTCTCCTCTGCTCTTTGTGAACTCTGTGCGAGCTCTTCCCCACAATATTTGATTTAACCACACACAATTAGTAAGATATTTAATTATGCCCCAAACTCTAAAAAAACAATTAGAGCACCAACCAAAACCATTTATTAAATGGGCAGGTGGCAAGACCCAGCTATTACCTGAAATACTTTCAAGACTACCTAAAAACTACAATAACTACTTTGAACCATTTTTAGGCGGCGGAGCAGTTTTCTTTGCACTCAATCCAAAAAAAGCTTTCCTATCTGACCTATCCAAAGATTTAATAACTACATACAAAGTAATAAAAAACGACTACGAAGCACTAGCAAACGAGCTTAGTAATTACGAATACAACGAAGAATTTTATTACAACCTAAGAGCACAAGACAGAGGCAAAGAGAATTACGAAAAGCTTAGCAATTTAAAAGTAGCTGCAAGATTTATATACCTAAACAAAACATGCTTTAACGGTTTATACAGAGTAAATTCAAAAGGAGAATTCAATGTTCCTTTTGGAAAATATAAAAACCCTTCATTTTTTAAAATAGAAAACTTAAAAGCTTGCTCAAATGCCCTAGAAAGCGCAGAGCTTAATACTGCAAGTTACCTAGAAACCTTAAAACAAATTAAAAAAGACGACTTGATATATCTAGATCCACCATACTCCCCTTTAAATAAAACTTCATCGTTCACGTCTTATACAAAAGATGGGTTTAACAATGACAAACAAAAAGAACTTAGAGACTTTTGCATCGAAGTAGATAAAATTGGGGCTAAATTCATACTTTCAAACTCTTACAACACTTTAATTTTAGAACTGTATAAGGACTTTAAAATTGAAACGATAAAAGCAAAAAGAGCAATAAATTCAAAAGCAAATAAAAGAAACTCCATTAATGAAGTAATAGTCAGAAATTACTAAAAGAAAGCATTAAAAAATACCAGAACCCTTTAAAGCAGATCTTACATCGTATCTATACGGTTGTATTTTAGGTTTATTTAAGGTTGCAGTCATTGAAGATTGCTGGGGTTTCTTTCCAAAAACATCCTTATAAAACTTAAAAGGAACCCCTTTTTCCCTTCTTAGTCTTAATCTTAGCCTTGGTCTAAAAAGCCTTAACCCTTCAATTTCTTATCAGCATTAAGCAGTAACTCTTCAGTCTGAGCCCAATTAATACAAGAATCAGTAATACTAACCCCGTATTTAAGCTTTTCTTTATTGCCACCCTTATGGTCCTGCCTACCTTCATTGATATTGCTCTCAAGCATCACACCAACAATAGAGTCATCCCCTGCAAGCCTTTGCTCAATAATAGAATCAAGCACTGCAGGCTGATTTCTATAATCCTTATTGGAGTTTCCATGCGAACAATCAATAATAATACTTTGGTCTAAATTCGCTTTTTCTAAAGCCTCTTTAGCCTTAGCAACATTTTCAGCATCGAAATTTGGCTTTCCGCCCCCGCCTCTAAGAATCAACTGTCCATGCTTATTGCCTTTAGTATGTATCACTACGCACTGACCTTCTTGGTTAATACCTAAGAATCTATGAGGATGAAGCATTGTTTGCAGTGCATTAATAGCAACATTAACGTTTCCATCAGTTCCGTTTTTTATACCTACCGGAGTTGATAGACCACTTGCAATTTCTCTATGCGACTGACTCTCTGCAGTTCTTGCACCAATTGCACTCCAAGTGATTAAATCATCCAAATATTGTGGAGTGATCGCATCTAAAATTTCAGTTCCCACAGGAACTCCTTTTAGAGCAAGGTCTAATAAAAATTTTCTAGCAATTTTTAAACCTTCGTTAACTCTAAAAGAATCATCTAAATGAGGATCATTAATCAAACCCTTCCAACCAATAGTAGTTCTAGGCTTAGAAAAATAAACTCTCATTACTAAAAACTGGGTCTTATCAACTTTATTTTGAAGAGCTCTTAACTTATCTGCATATTCATTAGCAGCATCGATGTCGTGAATAGAGCATGGTCCAATAACCACTGCTAATCTCTTATCTTGCTTAGTTAAAATCTTATTTAGGGTGTCTCTTGCGCCGTATATAAAATCTTCTGCTTCACTCCCAAGAGGAGCATAGTTTTTAACCTCTCTAGGGGTAGGCAATAACTCTGAAGAGACTACATTTACATCTGCAACTTTATTTAAAGGCATAATATCAATAATTACTGTTAGTTAACTAAACAGACTATATACAATTATAAATAATAGTAAATAGCTCATTTCTGAGCTCACTAGCCTTACTTCATCTTGCATAACCTAATACAGAGCTTAGCGGGAAATAATACTATAATTGACCTAGGTTGATTTTTAGTAAAATAAGAGCGCTGCTCTACTAACTAAAAATTAAACTGGGTCAATTATCGTCCTATGAATTCGATCTTACTAGCTTTTTCTCTCATTAGAGTGCCTAGACTATTTGCCACTCTTTTACTTTGGCCACTAGTAATTGGACTTACTGTTGCTGGAATTCAAGCAGTGAGCTCAAGCTTATATTTTGGAGTAATGGAGGAAACCCCTGAGCAAGCTCAAAGAAGAATAGAAACTGAGCCTGCTGGAAACAAATGGCTACGCTCTCAGCTCTTTAACTCAGCTAAACCCTTAGCTCAAATTGAAGTCTGTGATTGGAGCAAGAAAAAATGTGAAATAAAGCCTCATGATGTTGTTATTAAAACAGATAGAGCTGAGCAATTTAATATAGAAGAGTATAAAAAGTTTTTTCAAGGCTCTACAAGAACATTGCATCTTTGTAATGATTGCACGGCAGATATTGTAGTGACCTCAAAAAAAGACTTAGTAAAATCAGACATAAATAATATTACTGGCCTAGGGGTAATAATGCTTACTGATTCATCCTCAAGTGCTGAAGCTAGAAAACATTTTGTTGAAGCCAAAAAAACTTGGCAACACTTTAAAGATATTTCAGGAACAGTTTATCTCCACCCAAAAGGCTTAGACCAACCAATTAATATGAGCCAAGCAAGTAAAATTATGATGCTTATTATGAACACAGCTCTAATTACTGTAATTGCTTTATGGCTTTCATTAAGAGGACACAGAAAAATACTAGACTACTTCTCTTATAATGGCGCTTTACTTCCACTAGTTGCAGCTTGTGGAAAAACTAATTTTTATAACGCATTGTGGATTATCACTCTTTTAAGAGTCGCTCTATTTCTACTCGCTTCACTTCCCACGACATTAATTCTCTACACTCATGCAGTTCCTGAAGAAACCCTTCAAGTATTTTTTAAAAACGCCCCTGATTTTATTTTATGGCTATCTGCTTTATCCTCTAGCTTATGTTGCTTAGCATTAATTGCTTCAATTGCTGAGCTTAAAAAAAGGCATTCTTGGGTAACTCTTTTATACCGTTATATGCCAGTTGTATTTTGCGTAGTGGGGACTGTTCTTTGGGCATTTACTATGTTTTCAGCCAGTGAAGCATCAAAAAGTATTCAGGCAATAATTAGCTGTATTCCAATTGTTGGAATAAG
>CAYOZL010000021.1:0-35396 GCA_964408435.1 uncultured Bdellovibrionales bacterium
TAGAAGATAGAAGACCAGCATCTAATGCAGATCCGTATAAGATAGCTGCAAGGATTATTAAAACTGTTAAAAGCGCTAGCGTTTAGTTTTATTAGTTAATGCTAGTCTTTAAAGGCTCTTGGTTTCTTATAAGCCAAGAGCCTTTTTTAGTTTCTATGATTTAAAATAGGAAAACTGCCTTAAAACATAATTAGTTTGCATAAAAACTACTAATATGGTAGAGAATTAGTCCATGGATATTAGAGAAAGTCAGCTTCTAGAAAAACTATCACCAAAAATTAATGGAAAAAAGTTTAATTTTCCTAAGCCAAGTAAAGGACCAACTCAGAGACTTTTTGAACGTTTAATACATTTTAATCAACTGCATGTATATATGAGAATATGCGATGCAACAGGAAAGCGTATGCTCTCGATGTTTAACCAAGCTGTTAAATTTCCTGTTTACGATAATGAATATTGGTGGGGTGATAATTGGGATCCTTGTAGTTATGGCAGAGATTTTAATTTCAACCGTTCTTTTTTTGAGCAAATTGAAGAGCTTCGTGATGTAGTGCCTCAGTTAGCAAGAGCTGTAAAGAAAAATGTAAATAGTGACTTTTGTAATAATGCAAATAATAACAAAAATGGGTACTTAATTTTTAATACAGGATTTTCAGAGGATTGTATGTACTCTGAAAATGTTTGGTATAGCAAAGATTGTATTGATTGCACTCAATGTAAATCCTGTGAACTTTGTTACGAATGTATATTATGCGTAGACTCGTACAGATTAAAATATTCAGAGAATTGTCAATCATGTAATAATAGTTCTTTTTTACTTAACTGCCGTTCTTGTAGTAATTGTTTTGGTTGTACAAATCTTTATAGGAAAGAGTATTGCATTTTTAATAAACAATATTCGAAATCAGATTATGAGTTTTTTATGCAAGGCTTAGATTTAATGAGCCATGAACAAATAGAAAGCTTAAAAAAAGTTTTAAAACAGAAGGTAACTAAACATCCTCGACCTCACATTTTGTCTAAGGCAGTTGAAGAAGTAAGTGGTAATATAATTTTTAATACTAAAGATGCAGATAATAGTTATTTTGTTTTTGGGGGAGAAAATTTAATCCATTGCTTTAATTTAGATGGTGTAAATAAAGATTGTATGGATTATTCAGGCTTTGGTCATAGAACTGAATTAATTTATCAATCAATAAGGTGTGGTATTGATATCTTTAATTGTTCTTTTTGTATTTATTGTATTGATACATGTAGTAACCTTCATTATTGTATTTCATGTAGGCAGAGTTCTAACTGCTTTGGCTGCGTGGGACTTAGAAGGAAACAGTATTGTATTTTTAATAAGCAATACACCAAAGAAGAATATGAGAAGTTAGTGCCTAAAATAATTGAGCATATGAGGGTAACTGGGGAATGGGGACAATTCTTTTCTCCTCAGATGTCAGCAATACCTTATAATCATTCACTAGCAATGCGTTATTTTCCAATTTCTAAAGACCAAGCAATTAAAAAAAATTATAAATGGCATGAAGAAAAAATAGATTTTGATTTAAGTGCTAATAAATTACAAGACGGATTGCCAGAGGCTAGTAAGCCTATAAAAACAGTTAGTGTTAAATCTAATAGACCATTCTTAATCACTACTAGAGAAATTGATAGGTATCGAGAATTAGAAGTTCCTTTGCCTAGAACTACATACGATGAACGTATCCATCGAAGAGCGTCACATTTTGGAGGAATAAAATTAATAGATCGAAGATGTGATAAGACAAGCATTAGTTTGAAGACTGTATACGGTAAAGAATGGAAGTTCCCACTATGGGAGAAAAGAGAGTATGAAAAAGAATTTTTCGGATAAGAAAATAATTTAATATTTAGTAAAGTTAATAAAAGCACTAACGTTTAGTTTTTGATGATAAGATGGCTCATCCCACAGCGATAGGGCCATCAATTTTTTAGCAGCTGTAGTGCTTAACCTTTAATTTTCAGGGTCGTTAAATTCGAGCCTAACGTCACAATCAAGCAGATCAGATGCAACTTGCTCTGATCTTTTTATGATTTCTAGAGCCTGTTCTATGTCCCAATTGACAACTGAATCGGGAATTATCATTTCAAGATGGAATGAGTCTACCATTTTATCTTTTCTGGTTTTGCCTTTTATTCTTTCAATGCCTTTAGCTTTTCGCACTATAGTAAAGCAGCCACTATCTTTAACATGATCAAGAACTTCTGCTTTTTGGTAACCAAGAGGGTTGAAGTGTTCAGCAGCCCAGCCAAGACTGTTTTCCAAGTCTCCGCGCTGTAAGCTTTGTTTTAAGCAGATTTGTAAACTGAATCTTTGTCTTCCAGATGCCCCAATGTCTAAAGCGCATGAGCTTTGTGAGGTCCACATCCATGGACTTATTGCTTCTTGGCAGCCATAGAAACGTAAGACAGTTCCTGCTTGACCTTTTTTAGTTGATCCGTATACATATTGCGCAGGATGACGATCTTTAATCCAATCAATGTTGTCTATGAATCTTGCCATTTTTAATCGCCCTTCAATGAAAACCTGTGATTTTGTAAATTGTTGAATGTCTCAACAATCCGTCAATATCTAGAATTGAAGGTTTGCAGAGGAGGTAAGTCTATACGCATATAAGGGAATAAAGAACTTTGAGGAGCCTACTAAAAGCTACTAATAATGTAAAGTTTAAGAAGTCTTTTAAACTTTTATCTTAACTCTTTTTCTATCCTTAAATCTAAATCTGAGTTTCTCTTTTTGCTTTTACTAGTCTTACAGGCAATATCAAGCGCTCTTTTAGTTCCTACAACAATTAGTAATTTCTTAGCCCGAGTAATCCCAGTATATATCAATTGCTTTTCAAGCATTACATAGTGAGAATCATGAAGTGCCATTACTACAACAGGAATTTCACTTCCTTGAGAGCGATGAATGCTAGTAGCATAGGCTAAATCTATTTGATGCAGGGTTTCTTGAGGGTAGGTGATTAATCTTTCATCCCACATTTTTACAGTAATTTTTTTGCCTGCAGCATCAATGCCTATTATCTCCCCTTGTTCACCGTTAAATACTCCATTCTTATCAATCTTGTAATTATTAACTCTTTGGCAAATTTTATCGCCCATTCTAAATTCTAAGTTATTTACTTTAATCCATGGCATTCCTTCCATTTTTGGAACTAGCTTTGATTGAAGTTTTTGATTAAGCGCAATTACTCCTAAATCTCCTTGATTCATAGGGGTAATTACGCTGATGTCTTTATGAGTATAGGGATAATTGCCAGGGATAAATTGGCTAACTAGCTTCTCAATTTTATTAGCTCCGTCCTTACTGTCTTCTATTTCTAGAAAATAAGCTTCTTTGTTAAGCGGCCTAGCAAGAATTGGAATTCTTGGAACTTCGGAATTATTAACTTTAAAAGCAATGTGATTTATTAGCGACTCTTCTTCTCTTCTAAAAATTTGGCTTAACTTAATTTGAGAAATTTCTTTTACTTTTAATAAGTCTGAAAGAACAGTTCCAGGGCCTACGCTTGGAAGTTGGTCAGAGTCTCCTACAACTAAAATTCTTGCATGACTGGGGATTGCTAGAAATAAACTTTTTGCTAGTTCTAAGTCAATCATTGAGCTTTCGTCTACGATTATAGCGTCAGCCTCTAATGGATCGTAGGGGCCATGGACAAAACCTTTATTACTTGGGTCGTATTTAAGAAGCCTGTGAATAGTTTGAGCTTCGTGATCACAAACCTCAGCTAGTCTTTGAGCTGCTCTTCCAGTTGGAGCTGTTAGTTTCAATCTTAGTCCAGACTTTTTAAATAGTTTAGCAATTGCTTTTAATACTGTAGTTTTCCCGCAACCAGGACCACCTGTTATGATGCAAACGTGATTGTTAGCAGCCATTTTTATCGCTTGAACTTGTTGCTCACTAAGTTTGGAAAAATCACTTACTGGCTCTAAAGAAATTGTATCTATTAAGTGTTTAGAAATTTCAGGTTTAAGTTCAGTGTTTGCTAATCTTGTAGAAATATTTTTTGCCAGTTTTTGTTCTGCCTCAAAAAGAGCAGTTGTATAAACTTTTTCATGCTCTACTACAATGTCGTTACTCAGGCTTGCAGCATGTAGGGCTAATGTTATTGCTTGAAAATCATCAATTTTGAGTAGTTCCATTGCCTTATTTAGACAGTCTTCTTTAGAGATGTAGCAATTCCCAAATTCACAACTTTCTCTAACTGCATGAATTACTCCAGCTTTAAGTCTTTCAGGAGAGTCTCTTTCTATTCCAATTGATAATGCGATTTTATCAGCAGTTGCAAATCCTATTCTCCACACTGAGCGAACTAAGATGTAAGGATTCTCTTTAACTACTTCAATAGCTCTTGATCCGTAAGTATTGCATATTTTATGTGCAAGGTTTGCACTAATTCCATTATTAATAAAAAATAAATAAGCCTCTCTAAGCTCTCTTTTTTGTTTTATCGTTTCAATTATTTGTTCAAGCTTATTTTGACCAATACCGGATACTTCAAGAAGTTTTTCAGGATTATCATCAATTATTTTAAGAGTATCGTCTCCAAATTTATCAACGATTCTTTTTGCTAGAACTTCTCCCATGCCCTTTACACCAGAAGCTGTTAGATACTTAGCAATTGCTTCTTCAGTGGTAGGCTCTACTTCTGAGATGTTATAAGCTTTGAATTGTTTTCCAAATTTAGGATGAGTTTGCCATTTCCCTCTAGCAATAATGTTACTTCCTGTATCAATCATATCAGGTATGGTGCCAAGAACTGTTGTTTCTGAGCTATCCTCAGATTTTACTCTTAGTATGGTAAAGCCAGAAGTCACGTCTCTGTATGTGACTTTTTGAACAGTTGCTTTGAGTAGTGTATCATTGTTTGAGGGCATCCCATTTAGTATAGGACTTAAGAAATAAAATGGCTATAGAGATTTACACAATTCCAGTTACGGTTTTTGGGCAAAATGCGAGAATTATTGTTGAAACGGACTCAAATAATGCTCTTGTTATAGACCCGGGTGGTGATGTTGATAAGATTTTTAATCAAGTTAAAGATTATAACTTACAAGGAATTTTTCTTACTCATGCTCATTTAGACCACGGGGGAGGGGTTGCTGCTTTTAAAAGAAGATATAAAAAGGAGCACAACAAAGACTTAAAGCTTTTTTCAATTGGAGATGAAGAAAAGTTTTTACGTGAGAACTTATCTAAACAAGCTGAAATGTATGGCTTAAGCACTGAAGAATATGAGAATGTGCCAGAACCAGACGTTATCTATAATGATAATGATGTAATTAATTTTTTTAATGCAAAAGTTCTATTCACTCCTGGACATGCCCCTGGGCATTTAGCTTTGTTTTTTGAAAAGCAGGAAGTAGTTATAGATGGCACTAGCTTTAATGCACCTTTCTTAATTGCAGGAGATACTCTGTTTCAAGGTTCAATTGGGAGGACTGATTTGCCTGGTGGAGACCATGGAACTCTTATAAGTAGTATTAAAAACAAAATTCTAACACTCCCTAGTGATACGATTGTTCTGCCTGGACATGGCCCTGCTACTACTGTTGAGCAGGAAAAGAAATCTAATCCTTTTTTGAGATAATTCGTCTATAATTGTATACTACTTACATGTTTAGCGGGAAAAAAATTACTCTTATCGTTACTGGCTCAATTGCAGCTTACAAGTCTGCTTACCTTCTAAGAGAGCTAGTAAAAAATAATGCTACTGTTCGAGTAGTAATGACTAAAGCAGCTTGTGAATTCATAAGCCCTTTAACAATGCAGACACTCTCTGGTTCAATTGTTGGAACTGAGTTGTTTGACCATTACCAAGAAGCTCAAATTGGACATATAGATTTAGCAGATAATGCTGATTTGATTTTAGTAGCTCCTGCAACTGCAAACATTATTGCAAAAGCTGCAAATGGAATGGCTGATGATTTAGCTTCAACTATTTTACTTGCTTCAAAAGCTAAGAAACTCTTTGTTCCTTCCATGAATGTTAACATGTGGGAAAATGAGATTACTCAAGAAAATGTTAAAAAGCTTAAAAAATTTGGAATTGATATTCTTAATCCAGAAAATGGAGAGCTTGCCTGTGGTTGGGTAGGAGCAGGGAGATTTGCGGAGACAAATAAAATAATAGATAAGGTCTCAATCTTGCTTGGCTCTAGTGAGTTAAAAGGAAAGAAAGTAATTGTTACAGCTGGTCCAACAGTTGAATCAATCGATCCGGTTCGTTTTGTTAGTAATCGCTCTACGGGTAAAATGGGCTATGCAATTACAAAAGTTGCTCTTAGTTTAGGTGCAGAAGTAGATTTAATTTCAGGGCCTTGTAGCTTAGAAATTCCTGAAGGTCTTAATTTCTTTCAAGTAGAAACTGCTAAAGAGATGAAAAAGCAAGTTTTAGAATCTCTAAAAGAAACTAAGCAAAAGTATTTGTTTATGGCAGCAGCTGTAACGGATCATCGTCCTGCAAATAGCAGTAAAGAAAAAGTTAAAAATGATAAAAGTAAAAACTACAATCTAGAAATGGAACCATGCGATGATATTTTAAAGGCAGTGGCTCAGTCTAAAGACTCTAAGACTAAAATTATAGGTTTTTGTGTCGAAACTGGGGATGAAGAGTCTTTAAAACGCTTAGCAAAGCAGAAGTTGAGAAACAAGAACTGTGATTTAATAGTAGCAAACCTTGCAAATGATTCTTTCGCTAAGGATACAAACAAAGTATTCTTAATTAGTGCAGAGGATAAGATTATAGAAGTTCCAACTGCTAGTAAGAGTGAAGTAGCTAAAAAAATTATCAATCAAGTATTATCAAAGGAATCTTCTTAGAAGTATAATGTCAGAAATTACAAAAGAACAAATAGCTAATTTGTTAAAAATACAATCCCCAGATGGCTTGCCTAAGGCGTGGTTAGAGAATCAAGAAATAGTTGCTGCCCTTACTGGAGAGAGGCCAAAGAAAGATAATCAAATAGATCTAAAAGTAGTTGAAGAAGAAGCAAAATCTTGTACTAACTGTAGCTTACATTCAAATAGAAAAAACGTTGTTTTTGGTAAAGGTAATTTAAATCCAGATTTAGTTTTTGTAGGAGAGGGGCCTAGTAAGGAAGAAGATTTAAAAGGAGAACCTTTTTTCGGTAAAGCTAGTGAGCTTTTAATTTCCGCTATTGAAAAAGGTATGAAGTTAAAGAAAGAAGATATTTATCTTTGTAATGTTGTTAAATGTAGACCTCCAGAGAATAGAGCGCCTACGCCTGATGAAGCTCAAGCTTGTTCGGGTTATTTAGAGAAACAACTTAATTCTTTAAACCCAAAAGTTATAGTTGCTTTGGGTAATCCTGCTATGAAAGCCCTAACTAATTCTGAGGATGGAATCACTAAAGTAAGAGGTAATTGGCTAAAGTGGAATGACTTTGATGTGATGCCAACTTTTCATCCTGCCTATATCCTTAGGAATCCTGATGCTAAAAAAGATTTTTGGAATGATTTAAAATTAGTAATGGCAAAGTTAGGTATATAAGGCTGGGACGTAAAATATGATTAAGAGTTCTCTAAAAAATATATTATTATTCACAGTTATTTCTTTTGTATTATTTCCCCCCTATGAAGTATATGCCCAACAAGCAAATGTAGTTGAAATTACAATAGACCAAGCAATTACGCCTGCTACAGATGATTTTTTAAAAGAGTCCCTTGGAAAATCTGAAAATGCAGATTTGTTCTTAATTCATTTAAATACACCCGGTGGTTTACTCCCTTCTATGCAAACAATGGTTGAGAGTATCTTGCAATCTAAAGTACCAGTAGTTGTTTATGTGAATCCACAAGGTGGTGGAGCAATTTCAGCAGGAGTTTTTATCACGCTTGCTGCTCATGTTGCTGTGATGGCTCCAGGAACAACTATTGGAGCAGCTCATCCTGTGCAAGGAGACGGTAAGGATGTGCAAAAAGACATGCGTGCTAAAATAGAAAACTTTACTGTTTCTTTAATCACTGCAATCTCTGAGCAAAGAGGAAGAAATGTTGAGTGGGCAAAAAAAGCTGTAACAGATAGTGTTTCTATTACGAATAAGGAAGCTGTTAAAATTAATGTAGTTGATTTTACAGCTAGTAATGTTGATGAACTTTTAAAGAAGATTTCTGGTAAGAAAGTTTTAGTTAATAATAAAGAAGTAATCTTAAACGATTTGTCTAAAGCAAGTAGAACTGAGCTTGAAATGAATTTTAAGCAAAAAGTTGTAGCTCTTTTATCTGATCCTAATATTTCAGTTTTACTTGGCTTAGCAGGAATGGGTGGACTTGGAATTGAAATGTATAATCCAGGTTTAATTGTTCCTGGGGTAATTGGAGCTATTTGTTTAATTTTATCTTTAGTTTCTTCTCAAGTAATTCCAATAAATACTGGTGGTATTATATTAATTTTAGTTTCTGGAGTCTTTTTTGTTCTAGAACTTTTAATTCCTTCATTTGGTATTTGGGGAGTAGCAGGTGCAGTGTGCTTGGTGCTAGGAGCAATATATTATGTTGACCCTAGTCAAATCTGGTCAGGAGAAGGCTTTGGGGTCGATATCCCTATGGTAGGAATAACTGCAGCTATTATTGGTGGTTCTCTTATGTTCTTTGCTCTTTGGGCAGTGAAATTAAGAAATCAAAAAATATCTACTGGAGAGCAAGGGATGGTTGGCCTCGAAGGTATTGTTTCAGAAGATTTTATTCAAAGAGGAAAGTATTTCATGGGTAAAATTGACGTAAGAGGTGAGATTTGGAATGCTAAATCTGAAGTAGAGCTTAAAAAAGATCAAGATGTGAAAGTTGAATCAATTAATGGTTTAGAATTGAAAGTAAAGATTTAAACAAAAAAGTTTAATTAAAAATATAAAGTAAGTATAGGACAGTTAACATAGGAGAGCAAAATGCCGTTTATTAGTTTTTTAATTTTTGGTGCAATTATTTTATTAGCAAATGGAGTGAAGATACTTAAGGAGTATGAAAGAGGAGTTATTTTTACTCTCGGTAGATTAAGCTCTGAACCAAAAGGACCTGGTTTGAGGTTTATTATCCCAGGATTTCAGAAATTAGTAAGAATTGATACTCGTACTATTACAATGGATGTTCCTTCTCAGGATGTAATTACTAAAGATAATGTTACGCTTAAAGTAAATGCTGTAGTTTATTTTAGAGTTTTAGATGTGAATAAAGCAGTTGTGGAAGTTGAGAATTATCTTTATGCAACTTCTCAGCTAGCTCAAACAACGCTTAGGTCTGTTTGTGGTGAAGGTGAGTTAGATGACTTACTTATTAATAGAGAAAGAATGAATACTCGTATTCAAGATATTCTTGATACTTCAACTGACCCTTGGGGAATTAAAGTTAGTATGGTTGAAATTAAGCATATTGATTTACCTGGCGAGATGCAAAGAGCAATGGCTAAAGAAGCTGAAGCTGAAAGAGAAAGAAGAGCAAAAGTAATTAACTCTGAAGGTGAATTTCAATCAGCGCAAAAGCTTCAAGAAGCGGCTGCTATTATTGCTCAAGAGCCTCAAGCATTACAATTGAGATACCTTCAAACTCTAAGAGAAATTGCTACTGAAAATAATTCGACTACTATTTTCCCAGTGCCAATTGATTTTATGAAAGCATTTATCAAAAAAGAGTAGCTAAAAAAGAATAGTTAAAAAAGTAATAAGAAGCCGAGCGCAGCGGAAAACAAATACCAGGCGCACAAGGTAGCCAAAATCGATTAGATTTTGACTTGGCTGTTTTAGAAAAAGTTATTCTGGACTGGTATATTTAAAATGTTTGATTATAAACTGCCCTCTGAAAAGATTGCTCAAAGGCCTATTCAGGAGCGCCATAACTCTAAGTTGCTGTGGGCAAACTCTAAAGATAGTAATCTAGAGTTTATAAAAGACGAAGTCTTTTTATCTTTTCCTTCAATTCTTAATAAAAATGATCTACTAGTTTTTAATAATAGTAGAGTGATTCCTGTTAGATTTTTTTGTAATCTAAATAATAATGAAGAAAAAAAATTAGAAGTTTTGCTTCTTAGAGAGGATTCTGTAGGTACTAATATCTGGCAAGCTTTAGCTAAGCCAATGAAGAAATTTAAGACGGGCTTAGAGTTCCCGCTAGCAGAAAATATCTCAGCAATAGTAGTTGGAAGAACAGAGGATCAAAGTAGATTATTACTTGAGTTAAGTTCGTCGATGGATTTGCTTGATGCAATAAAGAAAAACGGCTCTATCCCAATTCCTCCTTATATTAGAGGCGGTAAGTCTGATTTAGAAGATAAAAAAGTATATCAAACTGAATATGCCGAGCATGAAGGCTCAGTTGCTGCGCCAACTGCAGGATTACATTTTTCTAAGACTGTTTTTGATGATTTAGAAACAAGAGGTATTAAAAAAAGTTTTGTAACTCTTCATGTTAATCAGTGGAGTTTTTCTCAAGTTATTAAAGATTCTAAAGTTACTGAAGAGGCTTATAGTATTTCTGAAAACACTTGGAAGGAGATTATTGAGACTAAAGCAAATGGGGGCAGGGTTATTGCAGTAGGAACAACAACTGTAAGAGCTCTAGAGTCTTTTTTTCTATTAAGGCAGAAACAATTTAATACTTTTATTGATAGTAATTTATTTATTAAGCCGGGCTTTGAGTTTGGTGTAGTTAACTCTTTGCTTACTAATTTTCACCAACCTAATACTACGCATTTATCCTTAATCTCTGCTTTATTTGGTAGCGAGAATATCAAACAGATTTATACTCATGCACTCGCTAGTGATTACAGATTCTTGAGTTATGGAGATGCCTGTTTTTTAGACAAAAATTGTCACTTCTAGAGTGTAGAAATAAAATTTTTGTCGTTAGCTAAACTTGAAAAACAATCTAGTTATATTTTAAGTTGCGTAAATTACACGCTATTTTTAATTTTGAAACTTTAAACCTAATCTTGGCATCTAAATTGCATTAATAAGATATATAGAAAATTTTAAGAGCATAAATTTAGAGACTGAAAATGAAGAATAATGCAGAAAATGGATTTAGTTTAATAGAGCTATTAGTAACGATTGCAATCATTGGTGTTTTAGCCTCAATCGCCATTCCTCAAATTACAAAATATAAGCAAAGAGCATTTAATGCTAGAGCAGTCTCTGACTTGAAAGCTGTAGTCAGCGCACAAGAATCTAATTTTGTTGATAATGCAGAGTATTTAGCAGCCTGCGTAAATGCTGCTTGTGAAGTTTTACCTGGTTTTAAATTAAGTCCAAATGTGGAGATAGAAACTGGTTCAGTAAATGACGGAGCTGATTTTTTTGTGCGTTCAAAGCACCCACAAGGTAGTATTTGTTATACAAGATATTCTTATGAGCCTAATCCTGATGGAGTAATGCCAGGTAAGATTGCTAAAATTGAAGGCGATTGTTCTACGGGTAGCTAGTTTTAGCTACATTTTAGCTTAGTTTTGCCAATCCATTTTTTTTCATTGTTTAATGATATTTCATCGAGTATCTTTTAGATATGAAAAAAATACTACTCTTTTTAATCTTAAGTACTAACCTAGCCTTCGCCCAGAATGTAGAAAATACAGAAAATGGAGTTAAATTAGGCGAAGAAATTAAAACAAACAAAAGTATAGAAACAACAAGTGTAAAAAAAGAAAAATCTAGTTCTACTCTTGGCACTATACTTTTGTATCTACCAAATAGAGTTTTCGATTTGTTAGATATTGTCAGACTAAAAGTTAGAGTAGGTCCAGGTATTGGAGCTGGATTTCAAATTACAAGACCAGTAAGATTAAACCTTGGAGCTCATAGCTCTGTGTGGGTAGGTCTTCCAGGTGCTAGGCAAGAAAGAATCTTTCCATGGCCAGCTGGTTTTGAGGCGAAAGCAAAAGCAGCTGCGAGTGTATTTAGTTCAAGCACTGGAATGAGCACAGGGCCTGACCATTCCTATTCACAAATAGGTGTTGAGGCTCAAGCTGCTCTTGTGGGTCTTGATGTCGCAATAGATCCTGTTGAAATTGTAGACTTTTTTGCTGGTATTTTCTTAATAGAAATAAGGGAAGATGACTTTTAGTTTAAATAGTTTCTGTTATCTGTTCCTAGTTTCAGTATAGTCGCCTAAAAGCTGATAACAGCTAACTGGGAACGGATAACCGGGAACAGAATATTAAACTACTTAATACAAAGCCAGCCTTCAAAACAAAGCCATTTCATAATTGAATTAACTTCTTTAAATCCAGCATCGTAAAACATCTGTTTATTCTCTTCACTCTCAAGAGGTTCTAGTATGGACTTTAGGGAAGAAGACTTATTGATAACTTCTTCAGAGCTATATCCTTGTTCTAACTTGAAATCGAAATAAGTTTGATTGAAGTAATCTTGTGTCTTAGCGCTATTCGCCCTTACTTTTTCAAACACTATAAATGCACCGCCTTTTTCTAGCGAGGAGTAGATGTTTTTACAAATATCAAGTCTTTCTTTAATTTTTATAAATTGCAGAGTATAGTAAGAAACTGTCATATTATTTTTTTTAAACTTAATATCTTCTAAATCTGAGACTAGGAATTCAATATTTTTATAAGTCTCCTTAGCTTTAGAAATCATGTCTTTTTCTCTATCAACACCAATCCAAGAGATATCTTTTTTACTTTTATTATGCTCACTAAGTAAGTTTATAAGAGTTCCAGTTGAAGTCCCTAGCTCATAGCAATTGCAATTATCTTGAATAAAGAATTCACTTAATTTGCAAATTATCTGATGACCTTCAGTGTATAATGGAATTGAGTTTTTTATTTGCTTATCAAAATTATCAACAGTCTTGCCACCAAAACTCCAACCAGCATTCTCGCTACTTATTCCATCACCAACAGGAAAAGATATAATTTTCTCTTTCATGCTAAATATAGTATTGATTTTATCAATAAAATCAATACTATGTGAGTGTATTTGAATGCGAGCAGTCTATATATAGGTAGAAATATCATTCTCTGTGTTTCTCCTCTGTGTTCTCTGCACCTCTGTGAGAGTCTTAAATGTTTGAAAAACTATCAGAATTAGAAAAGCGTTACGAAGAGCTAAATGTAATGCTAGCAGATCCATCAGTAACATCTGATGGAAAAAAGTTTGCAAAGTTAGCTAAAGAACATTCTGATTTATCCGAAGTAGTTGTTAGTTATAGAAAATGGCAAGGCTGTAAAGATAACTACGACCAAGCAAAAGAACTTTTAGATGGTTCCGATCCTGAAATGAAGGAGCTAGCGCAAGCTGAGATTAAAGAACTTGAAGTTGAAATAGAAGCTTTAGAAGCAGAACTTACAGTTTTAATTGCTCCTAAAGATCCTAATGATGATAAAAACATTATATTAGAAATGAGAGCTGGGGCAGGGGGAGATGAGTCTGCTTTATTTTGTGAAGAACTCTTTGGAGCTTATTGTAGATACGCAGAAGAGAAAAACTGGAAAGTTGAGGTGATGAATTCTTCGTATGCTTCAGTTGGTGGTTTTAAAGAAGTCGTAGCCCAAATAAATGGTAAAGGGGCATATAGTAGATTTAAATTTGAAAGCGGAGTGCATAGAGTTCAAAGAGTTCCTCAAACAGAAACTCAAGGTAGGGTTCATACCTCTACAGTAACTACTGCAGTTCTAGCTGAAGTAGATGACATTGAAATAGATGTGCAAGATAAAGATATTAGAGTTGATGTTTTTAGATCCTCTGGGCCTGGTGGTCAAAGTGTTAACACTACCGATTCGGCTGTTAGGATAACTCACATTCCATCTGGTTTAGTGGTAACTTGTCAGGATGGAAAAAGTCAGCATAGTAACAAAGATAAAGCGATGAGAGTTTTAAAAGCGAGGCTTTACGATCAAGAATTAGAACAGCAGCAAAATGAAAGAAGCACGAATGTTAAGTCTCAAATAGGTTCAGGTGGTAGATCTGAGAAAATTAGAACGTATAATTTCCCACAAGGTAGGGTAACGGATCATCGTATAAGCTTAACGCTTTATCAAATCGATCAAGTGATGTCTGGGAAATTTGATTTAATAATAGACCCACTAGCAACTCACTATAAAGCTGAGGCTATGAAAGAAATGGATAATCTAGATTAAGACTTTAGATTGACCTTATAAATTGATACTGCGAAACATACAAAAAAAAGCTTTAGAACAATTAAAAATTAAATTTCCAGAACTTAGAGATCAAGTTCTTATTTTGGAGATACAAGAGTTGTTGTGCAAAGTTTTAAATTGCGAGCGAGCAAAGCTAATTACTGAAAGTCAAAAAGACTTATCTCAAAACCAAATAGAAGTTTTTAATTCTTATTTAAGTAGAAGACTTAAGAATGAACCTTTAGCTTATATTTTAAATAGCCAAGATTTTTATTCTCTCAGTTTTTATGTTGATAAAAATGTTTTAATTCCTAGACCTGAAACTGAAATTCTTGTTGAACGTGCAATTAAGCTTTTGAAATCAAAGCCGCCTAGAGGTTTTAAAGAAGTCCTAGATATTGGAACAGGTTCAGGAGCAATTATTTTGTCTGTTGCAAATGCATTTAGAGAAAATAGACTAAACTTTACAGCTTTAGATATTTCAAAAGATGCCTGTGATATTGCCTCAAAAAACGCTAAGAATTTAAATTTAGAGATTAACATTTTACAGTCTGACTTACTTAGTGCTTATAGCTTAAATAACTCTCCAACTTTGTTTTTATCTAACCCTCCTTATATTGCTGATGCTGAGGAGTTAATGTTAGATGTTCAAAACTACGAACCTGCTTTAGCCCTAAGAGGTGGGGAGATTGGTCTTGAGATAGTTTATAGAATACTTGAACTATTTGCTGATAGTTTAAAACTAAATGAAAACAACATCTTACTGCTTGAGATTGGCATCAATCAGCACTCTGATGTATTATCCCACGCTCGTAAATTAAATATTAAAGTATTAGATATTTATAAAGATTCCCAAGGAATTAATAGAATTATGGAGCTAGGGGCTTAGAAGTTTTGGAAGATATTTTATGCATTGATGGTCCTGTAAGGATTAGTGGAGAAGTTACTGTAGGAGGGGCTAAGAATGCAGTATTGCCATTAATTTTTGCTTCAATGCTTACTAAGCAAAAAGTAATCTTAAGAAATGTTCCTGACTTAAGTGATATTTCAGTTACTATGAGATTGTTAAAATCTTTTGGTGCCGTTTGCTCCTTCGGGAAGGGAGTCTTAACTTTAGAATCTAAAGAAATAACAAATTTCGAAGCACCTTACTCTGCAGTAAAAGCTTTAAGAGCGTCTTTTTGGGCAATGGGCCCACTACTAGCTAGAGTGAAAAATGCAAAAGTTCCACTTCCTGGTGGAGATGCAATTGGTACTAGGCCAGTAGATTTGCATTTAAAAGGATTTTCTAAAATGGGTGCAAATATTAGAATGCAAAATGGCGTTGTAATAGCTGAAGCTCTAGGGAAATTAAATGGTGCAGAAATAGAATTAGATTTTCCTTCCGTTGGTGCAACTCATAATATTTTAATGTGCGCAGCACTTATTCCTGAAGAAACTATTATCAAAGGAGCTGCTAGAGAACCTGAGGTAGTAGCACTTGCTGAGCTGTTAAGTTTAATGGGAGCTGAGATTACTGGTGCAGGGACTGATGAGATAAAAATAACAGGAAAGTCCGAATTAAACGGAGCTGATTTTAGTGTTATTGGAGACAGAATAGAGGCAGCGACATATTTAGCAGCAGCAGCTGCAACAAAAGGTGAAGTTCTTGTTCGCGGAATAGATAGCAAGTCTCTAGCTCAAGAACTCGATTTATTTAGAGAAATGGGCTGTGAGGTGATTGCATCAGAGAATAGCATTCACCTTAAAACTGATAAAAAACTAAAAGCAGTAGATTTTCAAACTTCTCCTCATCCTGGGGTTGCAACAGATGTGCAAGCAATTTTCCTTGCAGCCTTAACGAAAGCTGAAGGTAGTTCTAAGATAGTTGAAAATGTTTTTGAAAGTAGATATGGACACGTTGCAGAGTATAAAAGATTTGGGGCGCAAATTGAAGTGGACTCTAGAGTTGCAACTGTTACAGGAGTTGATAAATTAAGTGCTGCACCAGTTGAAGGTAGAGACATTCGAGCTGCAGCAGGTTGTGTAATCTTAGGTTTAATGGCAACAGGGACAACTCAAATCAGAGAAATTCATCATTTAGATAGAGGTTACGATAATATTGTAAGTAAGTTTAGATCTCTTGGGGCAAGTATAACTAGGTTGCCTTCTGTTGATAATAGAGAAATTATTATTGGATGCTAATTGATGTCGCTAGCTAATCAAGACTTACCAATTGAAGAGCCTGTTCAGTTAGGCTTAGAATTAAAGAATATAGATCCTATGTCTAAAAGGTATCTTGTTGTTCATTCTGGAATCTCAAAAGTAATAGCTTGTATTAATAAATCTATTGAAAAGTTACAGACCCGCTCTGCTCAGGTTAAGGCTTCTGAGTCCATTTTAATTTCTATTATTGGAGAAAAAGGTAGCGGTAAGACTCATATTCTAAATTATTTAAAATATGAGGCTGAGCAGAATAATGTTAATTTCGAGATCTTTGATGACTTAGATTTAAATCCAGACAGGCATGCTGAGTTTGTATCTAGTTACGAGAAATTTAAAGTTTCTGGTGGAATTATCATAGTTTCATACTCTCAAAATGCTTATGATTTTAATCAACATGTTAAAACTCGATTAGCTAATTCTGAGAGTTTTAATCTTGAAAAGCCTAAAGAAAAAGAATTCAAGCAAATACTTGTCTCATTATTTAAAAGAGACAACTTTAATTTAAGTGAAAAGACTTTAAACTATGTGTTATCAAGAATCCCAGCAAATACTTTGTCGTTTCTGTCACTATCAGATAAGTTAAAACATTTATCTGAGCAATATGGTAAGCAGGCAAAATTTTATACAGTTAGGGACATAATTAAGGAGAAATGATTTAGCAATGTCTAGAAGAGTTGTTATTACTGGATTAGGAGCAATTACCCCATTGGGTAATGATGTGGATAGTTTTTGGCAGGGTATTGTTGCGGGTAAATCCGGGATCTCTAATATTAGCCACATGGATGTTAGTAGTTATCCAAGTCGTATCGGAGGAGAGGTTAAGAACTTCGATCCTGAGACTATCGTAATTAAGAAAAATGTTAAGAGGTATGACAAGTTTTCTTTATTCTCAATAGCAGCAGCTAGGGAGGCGTGGAAAGATGCAAAACTTGAAGAGCATGAATTCAAAAAGAATATGCTTGGTTGTATTTTTGGAGTTGGAATCGGAGGGCTCTTAACTCTAGAGGCTAACCTGCAAAATTTAATGGATGGTGGTCCTAGGAAAGTTTCCCCATTTTTAATTCCAGCAATGATCTCAAATTTAGCACCTGGAAATATAGCAATAGATTTAGGTCTAAAAGGTGTAAACTATACTGTTACTAGTGCATGTACTTCTGGAACTCACGCAATTGGTGAAGCTTTCAGAATGATTAGAGATGGAATGCAAGACGTTATAGTTACAGGAGGTGCAGAAGCAGCAATTACAAAGCTTGGTCTTGGAGGTTTTGGAAAAATGAGAGCACTTTCAACTAGAAACGATGAGCCTGAAAAAGCTAGCAGGCCTTTTGATAAAGACAGAGATGGCTTTGTGATTGGTGAAGGTGCTGGAGTTTTAATTCTAGAAGAATTAGAAGCGGCAAAAGCTAGAGGAGCAAAGATCTATGCTGAAGTAATTGGCTATGGATTTTCATGTGATGCGCATCATATTACTGCACCATCAGAAGGTGGTGAGGGAGCAATTGACTGTATGGAAATGGCTATTAAAAACTCTGGTTTAGCTAAAGAACAAATTTCTTACATTAATGCTCACGGGACATCTACTCCAATAAATGATCCTGCTGAGAGTAAAGCGATTAGAAAAGTTTTTAATGACTACTGTGATAAAGGCTTATTGGTAAGTTCTACGAAGTCTATGACAGGGCATTTACTAGGTGCAGCAGGAGGAATAGAGGGGGTTGTAATGGCTAAGTCTATTAAAGAAAGTATTGCTCCTCCTACTATAAATTTAGAAAACCCTGATGAAGGTTGCGATTTAGATTATGTTGCAAATCAATCTAGAGAAGTTTCAGTAGAGGCTGCAATGTCTAATTCTTTTGGATTCGGTGGAACGAATGCATCAGTGATATTTAAAAATTATAACGCTTAACGTTTAAAACTATGTCTAAGTTCTTCAGTAAAGTAATTGGAACAGGAATGAATGTCCCTGATAAGGTTATTACAAATGAACACTTTGCTTCATATCTTGAAACTTCTGATGAGTGGATTAGGGAAAGAACCGGAATTGTAGAGCGAAGATGGGTTGAAAAAGGAGTTGGTGCAAGTGAGCTAGCTTTGCCAGCAGCAAAAAAAGCAATTTCTAATGCAGGCTTAAAAGCTGAAGATATTGATGCAATAGTTTTTGCAACCGCTACTCCAGATTATGCTTTTCCTAGTAGTGCTTGTCTGTTGCAGTCTAAATTAGGAATAAAAAAATCTTGTTTTTCCTATGATGTTAATGCGGTTTGCTCAGGCTTTGTTTATGCAATAAGCACTGCAGATTCATTAATAGCAAGAGGGACAGCTAAGAATGCTCTTGTAATTGGTTGTGATATTTTTAGTAGTTGTATTAATCATAATGATAGGGGAACTGCGGTTCTTTTTGGTGATGGTGCAGGAGCAGTTGTATTAACAGCAACTGATACAGATTCAACATCTGGAATATACGGAAGTATCTTAGGATCTGATGGGGATTACGGAGATATACTTTGTGCAAAAATTGGCTCTGCTAGTCCTGTTAGTAAAGATTTAATTGAACAAGATGCTCATTACCTTAAAATGAATGGTCGTGAAGTTTTTAAATTAGCAGTTAGAAGATTAGGTAAAATTAATAAAGATATTATTGCTAAGTTTGATTTTTCAGCTGAAGAGGTAAATCATTTTGTTTCTCATCAAGCGAATAAAAGAATTTTAGAATCTACTGCTGATAGAGTCGGAGTGAGTCTTGATAAGATGCCTATTAATCTTGATAAGTATGGCAATACAAGTGCAGCTAGTATTCCAATAGTTTTGGCAGAGTTTGAAGAAAACGGAACAATTAAATCTGGTGACCTAGTTGCTTTATCTGCATTTGGAGCAGGGTTAACTTGGGGAGCCACTTTGATAAGATGGTAGAAGGCTATTGTGAAGTTCCAGGTGGTAAAATCTGGTACGGAGTTTGCAATAGTGAGTTGCCTTCTGATTTACCCTCTGAGTTATCCTCTGATCAGATACCTTTAATTTGTATTCATGGTGGCCCAGGCTATACATATAATTCTTTTACCCCATTAGCTAAACTAGAAAGAAAAGTAGTTTTTTACGACCAACTTGGTTGTGGAAAATCTGATAGACCAAGTGATTCGAGTTTATGGACAATCGAGCGTCATGTTGAAGAACTTAAAAGCTTAATTAAGCATTTAGGTTTTGAACAAGTTTATTTATTAGGGCATTCATGGGGAACAATAGTTGCGCTTGAATACGCAGTTAAATACCCAAAGAAATTAGAAGCGGTAGTATTTGCAAGTTCTTGTATCTCAGTTCCTAAATGGATTGAAGACTCTAAGAGGTTAATTAAAGATTTAAAAAAAGAAGATCAAAGAGCTATAAAAATAGGGAATCAACTAGGGGAGTATCACAGCAAAGATTACCAAAAAGCATCAAATGAATATTATAAAAAGTTTATTTGTAGAGCTGAGCCAAAACCAAAAGAATTAATTTTAAGCGATAAACTTTCTGGCCCTGAGGTTTATTTACATATGTGGGGGCCAAATGAATTTACCTTACTTGGAAGTTTAAAAGATTACGATGGAAGTAAAAAACTAAAATCAGTTAATATTCCTGTTCTTGTTACTTGTGGCCGATATGATGAGGGAACCCCAGAATCTAGCGAGTACTATGCATCAATATTATCTAACTCTACTTTAAGTGTAATTGAAGACTGCGCTCATTTTCCTCATGTAGAGCAAAAAAATGAGTATCTAAAAGTTTTAAATACATTTTTAAATGATTGTGATTTAGGACAAGAATTAACAAAAAAACCATATCTTGCTTTTGCATTGCTCTTAGCAGTTGCATTTAGCTTATTGATTTTGATGTATGTATTTATAAATTAAGTTTAATGTTTATAGTTACATAGCTCTATATAGCAGTTTCCTCTTTTAATCCCTTAACTCTTAACTTTATTCCCGAGTAATTAATTGTCATAATATATGTATGTCTTTAGTTCCTGAATTTACAGTGCCTGTAATTTTCATCACTGGTCCTAGCGGGGTTGGTAAATCAACAATGCTTAGACAAGCATTGAATTCTAAATGGCCTGATGGTTTGACTGTAAGTGTTCCTAAAAAATATACAACAAGAGATTTAAGAACAGGGGAGGAAAACTTTGAGCTGGTTAAGTTAACAGATGCTCAATATAGAGATAGAAAAAGCACATTCTTAGTTTCTTATGAAGACTACGGAAGAAAGTATGCCCTTGAAGCTAAGACTTTTGAAAATCCTGATATTTCTAAGATTTATATTCAAGCCTTACCTACCTCTATGGCAATAACTGCTAGAGCTAAATTAAAAGCTCCTTGGAAAGTATATATTTGTAGATTGAAACAAGACCCTGAAGTTATAGTTAAACGTTTAGTTAAAAGAGGAGATAAAATCACTCTTAGACAAATGGTTGATCGGGCAAAAGGGGCAAGTCTTGTAAAAAATATTTCTGCAAAAAATAATATTACAAAAGCAGATCTTATTTTAAAAACAAATAAAGAACCAGGTTTACTAGTTGAAGAGTTAAGAAAGAGCGTCTTTAAATAGTCTTTAAATAACTGGCCTACAAAATTTTTTATCTAGTTTATCACTTAAATCTGTAGTAAGATTTAGATATGAAATTTAGTGCCGAAAAAAAGAAATGTCTTAATACCTTTATGTCTGAATTAATGGCGCGTTACTCTACACGTGTGCCAGATGTTAAAAAAGTAACTTCAGCAATGCTTAAAGAGGGAATAATTAGCTCAGAAGAAGATATACAAAATGACCACGTTGCCTTTAGGACTATGGGGGTGGATAATCTAGGTATTCAATCTTTAGAAAAAGTTTTTTTAAATGTTGGTTATGAAAAGAAAGATTACTATAATTTTGAAAAGAAAAAATTAGATGCGTACTGGTACTCTCCTCCAGAAGATAATTATCCAAGAATTTTTATAAGCCAACTTAGAGTTGGGGAATTAAGTAAAAAAGCTCAAGATGTAATTACTTCTTATACTGATGAAGTTAAATCAGATCCGGTTGATTCAATTGATATCGATAATGGGGAAGTCGTTGGTGAATTCTTACATAAATCTTTATGGCGAACTCCTACATGGGAAGACTATCTAGTCTTAAGAGAAGAAAGTGAATATGCTTCTTGGGTAATCTATAATCGCTACTATTTAAATCATTATACAATTTCTGTTCATAATTTAGAGGGGAAGTATTCTGAGTTAGAAAATTTTAATACTTTTCTTGAGAGTATAGGAATTAAGCTAAATGATTCAGGTGGAAAGGTTAAAATTAGTAATGATGGAATTTTAAAACAAAGCTCAAGTGTGGCAGGTGTTATCTCTGCAAGTTTTCCTGCTGGGCAAGAATCCGAAGTAACTCACGAGATACCCGGTTCGTACGTAGAATTTGCTGAGCGCCTGGTAAAGCCTGAGTTTGCTCATTTGCCAAAAGACGAGATACGGCGCGAGCATAGGCGCGATGGCTTTGAAGCAGCGAATGCGAACAAGATTTTTGAGAGTACTTACACATCACAAGTCGAGAAAGGTTAATAACTTAAGTTTTTATTCGACTAGCTCGCTTAATTTCTTTAATTAAGAGCTGTAAATGTCTATTATTATTGTTTTTTTAAACTTTAAGTTTAGTAAAATTAAATATGGTTAAAGCTATACGTCTATATTATTATTCGACTGTTGTTTAACTAAAATTATTTAAAATATGAATATGAGATATAAATCTACCTTAATACTTACTACTATACTTAGTTTATTATTGATCCCACTATCTGCTTTTGCTGTGCCGAATGATTTTGATGGGGACGGAACTGCAGATATGTCTGTTGCTAGGGTGACAGGGGACACTACAACTTGGACTACTAGGACAACGAGTAATGGTTCTTTGCTAACATCGACATTCCCAATAGCTGCTGATGCATTAGTTAGTGGAAGATTTTATTCTGGTGACCAAAGACATTATCCAGCAACAGTTACAGTTACTAGCCTTGAAGAAAACTTACTTTGGATAGCTAAAGACTCTCAAGGTGCTGATGTGCCTTTTAGATACGGTAGTCCTGGAGACACAATTACTAATTTAGGAGATTGGAACTGTGATGGTGTAGATGATGTTCATGTCGTTAGGCCTACTCCAGATGGTCTTTTAACTTGGTTTGTAAGTATTTCTAATGGAACAATTGAAGAATACAAATTTGGATTACACGGAGATAGGGCAGGTGTTGCAAAAGCAGCGAATGGCTGTGTTCAGGCTTTGGTTCTTTTAAGAATGGAAGGCAATGCATTTAGATGGTTCTTTAAAGGTCTTGAAAATATCGATAATCCTTTTCTGTTTCAAACAACTCTATGGGGACTTACAGGAGATATACCTTTAATACCAGTTGATATAGATGGTGATAATCTATTAGATTTTGTTGTTACTAGACCTGTTGGGGGTTTTCAAGAGGGCTATATTCGATATGGAAATGGTACTTTTGAGACATTACTTCTAGGGTTTGATGATTCTATCCCACAAATTGGATTCTATGATGGAACTCCTTTATTTGCATGGTCTCAAAGAGATAATGGCGGAGCTGCGATTAGACATAGTAATGGCTTTTTAAATATCTTTAGCTTTGGAGATGCTGAGTCTGCGATTATTAGAGCTGATGGCTCGGTAATTCAGCCTACCTCTACTGGAAGGTTCGGTCAGGGGGATATGACACCAGTGGGTGGAACACCAGGTACGGGTAATGGAGCATGTGCTAATTCTGGTGGTGGAACTGGAAGTGGGAACCCACCTTGTTCATCTCTTGAATTTAATGACGGTAGAGGAGGGGACCTTTGGATTTATGAAAGTGAAAGTGATGGACGACCAGTTTATCTTCTAAATAGCGGTTGGCGTTCTGCACCAGTAGTTGATATCGAAAGAACAGATGGCACTTGTGAAAGAGCTAGGTTTACAGGTTTTGCAAACCCTGACCCAGGTGGATTAAGACCTCACTATAGATTCGATAGAGGATGCGAGGATTATACAGGCACACTCTTTGTTAAAGATGCTGTGCAGACATGTGAAGTTGTCTTACCTGCTGATACTTGTGTGAGGATTGATTAGAGAATAGAAACTCTAATAGAGAGGTAGAGCTCTCAGAGTAAAGCCCAGCTTAGCTGGGCTTTTTTTTGATCTTAATCCTAGTCTTAATCTTAGTCTTGGTCTTAATTCTTAATCCTAGTCTTTTTTTTCTAGCCTTATCTTTTTTAATCCAGATTTAACTTCACAAAAAAATCTATATTCTAGCAGAATGTAAAAGACCAAGACCAAGACCAAGATTAAGACTAGGATTGTGATCTTTGTTTGTTGTGGATTTTGAGAAATGAAAAAAAAATGGCGTCCCCAGGGGGGTTCGAACCCCCGTTACCGCCGTGAAAGGGCGGTGTCCTGGACCACTAGACGATGGGGACGCATGGACATAAATTCATATTATTAAAGATGTTTAATATGTTCTTTAATAATCGTCTGTTATGAGGCAGAATGTGTATTTTAAATCTGCAATTAGGTCAAGTGCTTTGTGCCTAGGTGCATAAAAATAGTGTGCAAATGATTAATTCTATAGAATCAAAGAATGATAATTTAGGGCTTAAATATCGCTCATATTTGCCTGAGATTAAAAGTAATAAGTGTTTACTACTTGTGCATGGTAGAGCAGGTAATTCTAAGGTGATGTGGATATTTACAAAGGCTCTAAAAGATAAGAGATGCACGATTCTTGCCCCTCAAGCGCATTTAGAGGATGAGATTGGTGGATATAGTTGGTGGGAGATAGGTGGGAATAAAGATAAATCAGGAGATGTATTAATTGATGCTAGTTATTTGTCTGATTCAGTAGTAAAGCTAGAAAAATTTATTGAGAATTTAAAGCAAGAATATCAAGTAAGTGAAATTATAGCTTTTGGTTTTAGTCAAGGTGCTGGATTGATTTCAACACTTGCAGTAAAAAATCCTAAATTATTTTCTAGTATAGCAATGCTTTCAGGTTTTTTACCAACTCCAGCTAGGTATCAACTAGAAAAAAATAATATAGACAGTGAAGCTAGTAAAAAGAATTTACCTAATATCTTTATGTTTCATGGAAGCAAAGACGAGATTATAAAATTTGAAAGAGCTAAAAAAGATGCTGAAATTTTAAGTAAGTATTCTAAGAGTTTTAAGTTTATACAAGACGATGTTGGTCATAAAGTAAGTTCTACTGGAATAAAAGAATTAGGAAATTGGATAGAGCAAGTTTATGAGTGATTTATCTATATCTGCTCCGGTCCTATCTACTCTTTGCTACGTAAGCAAAGGAGATAAAACCTTAATGCTTAATCGTAACAAAAAAATAAACGATATTCATAAAGGCAAATGGAATGGTTTAGGTGGAAAGTTTGAACCAGGTGAGTCTCCTGAGCTGTGTGTAATTAGAGAAGTTAAGGAAGAAAGTGGTCTTGATATAGTTAGCCCTACTTTAAAAGGCTTTATTTCTTTTCCTAATTTTAAGCAAAGTAGTAATGGGCAGTGGCAAGACTGGTATGTCTTTATTTTTGTATCTTCTCAATTTACTGGAAATTTAATTGATAGTGACGAAGGGACACTGCAGTGGATAGAAAGCAATAAGCTTTTAGATCTACCTTTATGGGAAGGGGATAAGATTTTTATTCCATGGTTGTCTCAAGAAAAATTTTTTTCAGCTAAATTTGTTTATGTTGAGAAGAAGTTAGAAAGACACGAAGTTGTTTTTTATTAGTAGAGAACTAAAAAAACTATTCAAAAGCAGAGAACCCAGTTATTTCTTTTCCGATAATTAAGCGGTGAATATCTTCTGTTCCTTCGTAAGTATTAACACTTTCTAAGTTAAGCATATGCCTAATCGCAGGGTATTCAGTGCTTATTCCGTTTGCCCCTAGCATATCCCTTGCAACTCTAGCAATATCTAATGCAATTGAAACATTATTCATTTTTCCCATAGATACTTGTGTAAATTTACCTTTACCTAAGTCTCTTTGCCTAGAGATTTGAATCGCAAGTAACTTGGCCTTTTCAATTTCAGTAATCATTTTAACTAATTTTTTTTGAACTAACTGATAAGCAGCAATTGGTTTTGAGAATTGAATTCTTTGTTTTGAATAATTTAGAGCAGATTCATAACAAGCAGTAGCTGCTCCAATAGAACCCCATATAATTCCAAATCTAGCACTATCTAAGCAAAGCAGTGGCCCTTTAAGACCTATTGCATTAGGTAGTTTGTTTTTAATTGGTATTTTACAATCTTCCATAATGAGTTCACCTGTGTGAGAGGCTCTTAGGGAAAATTTATTTTTTATTTCAACTTGTTTTAGCCCAGGTGTGTCTTTCTCAACTAAGAAACCAGATACTGAGCCTTCGTCATCTTTTGCCCATATAACGCATATATCAGCTATGTTTGCATTAGTAATCCACCTCTTAGTTCCATTAAGAACATAATGATCTTTTTCTTTTTTGGCTCTAGTTATCATTCCAGCAGGATTTGAACCAAAGTCAGGCTCTGTTAAGCCAAAACAACCAATTTTTTCTCCACTAGTTAATTGAGGAAGCCATTTCTTTTTTTGTTCCTCACTTCCATATTTCCATATAGGAAATATTACTAAGCTAGATTGTACAGAGCAAAAACTTCTAACACCAGAGTCCCCATATTCTAATTGCTCACACACAATTCCATAATTAGTATAAGAGCTTCCTCCACCTCCGTATTCTTCAGGAATAAAACTACCTAGATAACCATTTTTACCAAGTAACTTTGGTAGCTCATCAGGAAAAGTTCCATCGTTAAAATGTTTTGAGATATCCGGAAGAATATTTTTTTCTACAAATTTTTTTGCAGAGTTTTTAAGTATTTTTTCTTCGTCAGATAGTAGAGAGTCTGTGTTGAGGATATCCATATAAGAAGATTATAGCTCTTAGTTTGGATATGAAAAAGATTTTTTTCTTACAGAGACACAGAGATTTAGAGGTTTCTAAAATAAATCCTCTGCGTTCTCTGCGACTCTGTGAGAGTTTTTTAAATTTTAGCAGTGCTTATCGAAAAATCCTTTTAGTTTCTCAGCAATTTGCTCTGGGCTACTGCCTTCAATATCTTGCCTATGAAGCATGTCTGCAACTTTACCTTCTTTCATCAATGCAATTGCAGGGGATGTAGGAGGAATGCCTAAAAAGTAAGAACGAGCTTTATCTGTTGCTTCTTTATCTTGCCCAGCAAACACAGTAGTTAGTTTTTTAGGAAGCTTTTCGTTTTTAAGTGCTAATGCAACACCAGGTCTGCATCCACCAGCTGCACAACCACATACTGAGTTTACTACAACTAAAACAGTGTCTTGCTCAGTAGCAAGAATTCCATCAACTTCATCAGCAGTTTTTAGTTCTTGAAAGCCAATATTTGTAAGTTCTTCTCTCATTGGCTTAACTATTTGTGGATCATACATATTTTTCTCCTTAATGTAATTCTTTTAAAAAATCTTTTTAATCGTTATATTTTTTTCTTAATGCTGGGGCTAACCTCAGCATGTGCTGTAGTCGCTCAAAGTAGTCGATCCACTCACTTATTTCAAGTTCTATAGCAGATTTTTCAGGTGGTAAGATTCCTGGATCACAAGCAGCTCCATCCAAAGAAGATACAGCAGACCTATATACGCTAAGATGCTTATCTCCAAACCTTGAAACTTCATAAAAATCTTCTGTTAAACAAACTATTACCGGAACTTTCTGAGCTCCGTTGATTTTAAGCTCTTCTAGTAGCTCAGGGTTTTCTCTGTTATCTATAAATTTAAACTTAAATAATTCAGATTGTTTCTCTATCGCGTTAAATATTGGCCCTTGTCTAATACAATCTCCACACCAAATGCCAGACATTACAAGAATATTCAATTTTCTTTTAAAGCTAGAAATCCTTTTAATTAATTCGGGTGCTAAGCTTACTTCTTGCTCGTAGTTTCTCCATTTCTCTTTTTCTTGTTCTGTTCCAGTATCTAGATAGTTTTCATAATCAAGAGCTTTCTCGTAGTAGTTCTTAAAGAAATCCGATCTTTTATCTGAGTATTTTGACATATTTTGTTGGCCTTTTATTTCTATAGACGTCTTATTAGGCTATGTAATACAGCTTGTAAAATAGAATGTGAATAAAAAGTGATAAAAGTAAATAAACTAGTAAAAAAATACCAAACCTATGATCGTAGAGAAGGTATAGCAGGAAGCGTTAAAGATTTATTTAACAGAAACTACAAAGAGCTAACCGCAGTAGATGAAATATCTTTTGATATTAATGAAGGTGAGCTTATAGGTTATATAGGGCCTAATGGGGCAGGGAAGTCTACTAGTATTAAAATGCTTACAGGAATATTGAAACCAACTTCAGGGGATATAAATGTTTTTGGTTTTCATCCTTTTTATCAAAGAAAGCAATACGCACAAATAATTGGAGTTGTCTTTGGTCAAAGAACTCAGCTTTGGTGGGATATCGCAGTTAGAGAGTCATTAAATCTATTAGCTAAAATATATTCAGTTAGTGATGCTGATTATAAAAAAAGAATGGAACTTTTTAATGATGTTTTAGGTTTAGAAAAATTATTAAAACGTCCAGTTAGAAAATTATCTCTTGGAGAGCGAATGAGATGCGATTTAGCCGCAAGCTTAATTCATAATCCTAAAGTGCTTTTTCTAGACGAGCCTACAATTGGACTAGACCAAGTTGCAAAAGATTCAATTAGAGAGTTTTTAAGAGAAATAAATAAAGAATTAAAGACAACAATAATTCTTACAACTCATGACTTAAAAGAAATAGAGGAGCTTTGTGAGAAAATAATTGTCTTAGATAGTGGAAAAATTGTTTATAATGGAATGCTTGAAAAGGTTAAAAACCTTCCTGGTCTAAAAAGAATACTAACAGTGGATTTTGCTAGCGAATTTTCTAATGATTCAGAAATTAAAAAATTAAGTAATAAGTTTAAAGCTAGCTTTGAATTTGAAACTAATAAAAAACTGATAGCAAAAATAGATCCTAGTATTCTTCCAGTAGCTGATGTTGTTAAGGAGATAGTCTCTAATTATAAAGTAGCAGATATTAGTATTTCTGAGCCAAGCATTGAGCAGGTAATTTCAAAGATTTACAAAGATGGAGTTAACTAGATAGAGATGCTTACAGGCTCCACATATCCTATTTTTATAAAAAATTCATTTTTAAAAATGCTTGCTTACAGAATGAGGTATGTAACAGGTATTTTAACTTATTTAATGTTTGTCTCTGTGAATTATTTTATTTGGGAAGCTGTTTTTGCAAATTCAGAACCTGGAATGAAAATAAAAGGTTACACATTTAAAGAAATGGTAACTTATATAAGTATAGCTTGGGTTTCTAGAAGTTTATATTTTTCTAATATTGATGAGCAAATAGATAGCTTAGTAAAAACTGGACAAATAAGCGTGTTTTTAATTAGGCCTGTTAACTTCCATAATATTATGGTCTTTCAGGCAATTGGAGAGTCTCTTTTTCGCTTAATATTCTTCACCATCCCTATTGCAATAGTTATTGTAAATATTTTTCCAGTAGCTTTGCCTCAATCTTTCTTACACGCACTAATGTTTCTAGTCTCAAGTTTTCTTAGCTTTTTAGTTTTAGCAGAAATGAATTTTTTAGTTGGTTTACTTAGTTTTTTTATTAAATCAATTCAAGGAATTGTAAGAGCAAAGTATTTTCTTATTCAGTTGTTATCAGGTTTATTGCTTCCAATTACTTTTTTCCCTGAAGCTCTACAAAAAATAGTAAATTTACTACCTTTTGTAACTATCGCCTTTTTACCTTTGCAGTGCTACTTAGGAAAGGTTTCAGTCTCTGAATTTCCTGTCTTATTGTTTCAACAGTTTTTTTGGTTTGTTCTTTTGTATCTAATAGGCAGAGTTTTGTGGAAAAAAGCTATATCTCATTTAACATTGCAAGGAGGGTAGGGCTTAAGAATGAAGATTTATTCTCAATACTTTATTCAGTTCTTAAAAAGCAAGCTAGAGTATAAGCTGGATTTTTTTGCTGAAATCTTTGCAAATATAGTTACATCTTTCTCAGGTTTATTATTTATCTTTTTTTTAATGGATGGGGAACAAATTAGTCATTTAAAAGACTGGAGTAGAGATGAGGTGTTTTTTATCTACGGTTACTCGCTTATTCCATTGGCTTTATTTGGTTGCGTTGCTCTTAATTTATATCGTTTTGGAGATAGGTATATAATTCAAGGAGCTTTTGATAGAATTTTATTAAGGCCACTCGATTCTCTAGCTCAGGTTCTTTTTGAGTCTTTTAATTTAGAAAGTATAGGTAGCTTAATAGTTGGACTTGTAATCTTTTTTTACTTTGGCTCTCGTTTAGAAATTGAATTAGGATTTATTGATTACCTTTGGTTATTGCTAAGTGCTGTCTCGGGGTCAGTTATCTTACTTTCTGTTTTCGTTTTTCTAGCTTCTTTATCATTTCATTTTGAAGATAGACTTGGTATTGCTGCACCAGTATATAATTTAAGTAGATTTGGAAGATATCCATTACCTATTTTTAACAAACTAATTCAGTTTGTGCTTAAGTGGGTAATCCCGTTTGCCTTTGTAGCTTTTTATCCTGCAACTCATTTTCTAGATAGAAAAGAGTATTTAATTTTTTGTTATGCTAGCCCTTTAATTTCTTTGATCTGGGCAATGCTTACCTATCAAATGTGGAAATTTGGAGTTAGCAAATATGCCTCTACTGGGAATTAACTTGCTAATTTACTAATTTCTCTAAGAGCAATATTAGTTGGAATTTTTCTAGAATACTTACTAGGAACTTTGCATCCTAAAGCTTTTTGTGCCTTTGATGTTTCTTTGATCATTTTAGAAACTAGGCTTACAATTTCTTCTGCACTGTATTCCCATGTTGCTTTAATTCTAGATTGTTTTGAAGAAGATTGTGTTTTATTTTTCTTATTCTCTTTCTTATATAGTTTCTCAATTTCTTTTTTTGCACTGTTTATTTCAAAGATTGAATTACTCTCTAGTGCAAATTCTGTATTATTTAGTTTGTTTTTTACTTTTGATAATGAACTATCTAAGTTATTCAATGAATCATGAGCTTCTATTGGTAATGCATTGTGGTATTCATCTACGAACTTTGAGAGTTGTTCTTTTTGCTCGATTCTTAAATCATAATTTTTTGCTACTTTTAAAAAAGAGATAACTAGAGATCTTTTCATAAAATTAATACGTAAAAAATAAGCGATTACTAATGAGGTGATAGTGATAAATGCGAATAATATAAGTTCCATATAACCTTTTAATGTTTCTTTATACTATATAGTCGTGTATTTTTTAGGATTTGATTCAAATATTTTTGTTGCTTTTAATTTTTTTAATTAAATGGGTTTGAAGTTTTAGTGAAGTCTTTAGAGTAGGTATGTCTAAACTAGAATAGCAAAGAACTAACTGAATAAAGTTAGTTCCTTGCTATTTAAATAACAATTACATTTTTTATGTTTTTATAACTTAGCTGATAGTAGTGCTATCTCATTTAAAACCAAAGTAGTTGGCTTTTTTCTTTTGTATCTTCTTGGAATTTGATGGCTAAGAGAATTATGTTGTTTAGATGAAGCTCTAATTGATTGAGAAACTAAATCTATTATTTCTTCAGCTTTGTAGTTCCAAGTTGCTTTAAGACTTTTTAGACTTCGAGTTTCTTTTTCTTTATTAAGAACATTTAGATCTTTTTTGTTTATTTTATGGTATCTAACAATTCTTCTTTTTGCTTCTTTAATGAAACCGATTGAATTACTTTTTAGTGCAAGATTACTATATGAGATAGCATCCTCTGTCTCATTTAGTATTTTATCTAATTCATTTAATGAATCTAGTGAGTCTGCTGGTAGTGAATGAAAATAGTCAGCAGTAAGCTCTGAAAGTTTTTTTCTTTGCTCAATTCTCAAATCATAATTATTTGCAACTATGACTAATGAATCGACTAGGGATTTCTTCAAAAACATAATATGTAGTGAGAATCCTAATAAGGCTGAAAGAATGATAAAAGTGAAAAATATTAAGATGTTCATATAAATCCTATTAAAATTGGGTTGCTAAATTTTATATAACTACCTATCTGTGAATTTAAGAGATTTGCTTCAAATATTTAATATATGGGCCTGGTTTAACTTTTTTGAAGCAAATTTTTTATGAATAACTGATTTATATAAAGATTAAGGCACTTTAAGGCAGGAAAATTAGAATTAATTTCTTAATCTTATTCGCTTAGATGTTGCTCAGATAATTGTTTTACTTCATCTAGGGCATGAGTAGTGGATTTCCTAAATGTTGTTTTATTTGGAACCCTGTAGCCTAATTTTCTCTGAAGGTCTGAAGACTCTCCAATATGCGTAGCAAGTAATTCAATTATCTCATCTGCTTTATACTCCCAGGTAGCTTTAATATTTCTTACTTTTGACTTATCTATCCCAGAATCTTCTATTTCAGAATTAACTTCATTTATGTTCTCTTCTAAGTCTCTATGATAATGTTTCATTCTATAGATAGCTTCTTTAATAAACTTTACAGATTTACTCTCTAGGGCTAATTCTGAATAAGTTATTGCATCTTGAACTTCAACAAGTGACCTGTCTAATGCGCTAAGTGCAGCATGTGCTTCAATTGGCATTGCATGAAAGTAGTCTGATGCAACTTCTTCTAAGATTCTTCTTTGTTTTGCTCTTAAATCAAAGCTTTTAGCAACTTTAACTAGTAACTGACTTAGAGTCTTTTTCAAAAATGCTATATGCAGTAAAACCCCTAAGAATAAAGATGCAATTAAAAACATTGCGAAGTATAAATAACTCATTAAAACCTTTTTAAAATATTAAAAATACATTGCCTCACTATGTTTAGTCGTCAATTCTACATGAAAAGATTCGGGATTTTTTAAGAAAAATATAACTCTTCGTAGTTATTAGTTATTTTATCAGAGTCAAATCTGTTAAGAGCGATTTCTCGTGCCTTTTTTGAAAATATTTTGTGCTTATTACTATCTTTAAATAGCTCTATAGCTTTACTAGCTATTTGTTTAAAATTACCTGTTTCAACTAAGTAGCCACTTTCCCCATCAGCAACCACTTCAGGAATCCCACCAACATTAGTGGCAATTACAGGTACTTCACAACTCATAGCCTCAAGGGCAGCTAGTCCAAAACTCTCTGTTTCGCTAGGTAGTAAAAATAAATCAGAGCAACGTAAGATACTAGTAAAAGAGTTTTGCTTACCTAAAAAACAAACCTTATCACAAATATTAAATTCTCTGCAGAGTTGCTCCGCTTTTGATCTTTCTGGCCCATCTCCGATTAATATTAAATAAGATTTAACTTCTTTTTGAATTAAATTAAAAGACTTAATTACATCTTCAATCCTTTTTACAGGTCTAAAATTAGAGACATGAGTAATAATTTTTAAATCTTCTTTTACTGGGCAACAGCCAATTAGTGTAGATAAAGAGCTTTTTTCATCAGAATTACCCGGGCTAAAAAGATCTGTATTTACAAAATTAGGAATAATTTCAATTTCCTTATCAGTGTTAAGGTAAAGTTTTTCATATGTTGCTTGTTTAAGGTATTTTGACGGGGCAGTAACTATATCACTGTTTTCAATAGAAAATTTAGTAATAGGCAAATAGCTTTGTTCTTTTCCAACAAGAGTTATGTCTGTGCCGTGTAGTGTTGTGATGACCTTTGGAGCTTTATCTTTTAAGATTTGCTTTGCAAGGTAAGCACTCGTTGCGTGAGGGATGGCATAATGCACATGCAAAACATCTAAATTCTCGAAATTACAAACATCAACTATTTTTGAAGTTAGATTAAGAGTGTAAGGCTGATGATCGAAAAGCGGGTAATCTTTAACTTCTACTTCATGGTAATAGATATTTTGAAATCCGCTAGTAAGTCTTCTCGGTAGGTCGTAAGAAATCACATGAACCTTATGTCCACGCTCAGCCATTTTTATTCCAATTTCTGAAGCTACAACCCCACTTCCTCCAAAAGTTGGATAACAACAAATTCCAATTGATAGTTTTTTTCCTCTCATATGCAATCTAAGCTATCAAAAAATTGAAATTCCTAGAATGAGCGTTCTATATAGTTGAAATCATTAGTTGTTTTTTTTATTATTTAGCATTATATTAGCACTTTGTTGCAAATCAGGAGTACTGTAGTGGAACTAAAATCAGAGAAGTTAGAATCAAATAAGTTAGAGTTACGAGCTATAAATTTTGATAATGTATTAGAAGTAAATTCTGCATTAGAATTAGTAAGAGATAATCTTGCTTCTGAATTTAGCTGCTTTGAAAATAATGTGTCTGGCAATAAACACAATGACTATGAGCAATATCAAGAATGCTTAATTGCAGAAAACTTAGTTTCTATTCTTGTATTTATTGAACATCAGGCTATTGCGCATATTGCTTTTAGTTTTGATAAGACTACTGGAGTTTCTAAAATTTTTGCACCAGCAATAGATAAGAACATGCTTTATTTAAAGTCTTATATAAATGCAGCGTTTTGGAGAACTTTATCTCGTTTATCTAAGAAACAAGGCTGGAAAGAAGTAAGTTTTTCTTCATGCTACGCAAATAGCTCAATGAGTACGAAAGAATTCAGAGCACTTTTTACTAAATTAATACCTTCAAAAACAAATCACGATAAAATAATTACTCTTAAAGATAGTATTGAAATTATTCATGGTGCTTCGGATCCTATTCAAAGCGCTCAAGAAGATTACGTGGAAGTGGCGTAGTTACTCCTCCTAATCATAGTCTTAATCTAAATTCTTCTTCTCCTTCTTAGTCTTAGTCTTGGTCCTAGTCTCAAATCCTAGTCTTATTCTAAAAGATCTTAATAAATCTCTATGCAATTGCTTTATCCCTTGATCTGTTTTTTAGACCAAGACTAAGATTAAGATTAGGACTAGGATTAGGATTTTGGGTGCTCTACTTATAAAGCTTTTAGTGCTCTTGCGTGCTGGTAAATATGCTTATACAATTAGCCCCTATGGGAAGAATGTTCGAAAAAAGAAAAGCTAGAATGTTTAAGAGATATTCTAAAATGTCTAAAGCTTTTACAAAAATAGGTAAAGAAATAGCAGTTGCAGTTAAACTCGGTGGTCCTGACCCAGAGCATAATTCTAGACTTAGAATTGCAATCCAAAACGGTAAGTCAGTTAATATGCCCAAGGATAATATCCAAAACGCAATTAAAAGGGCGAGCGAGAAAGATGCATCTAGTATGGAAGAAGTTTTCTATGAAGCTTATGGCCCAGGGGGAGTCGCGCTTTATATTGAAACAGCAACTGATAATACTACAAGAACAGTGGGTAACGTTAGAAGCTTTGTTAACCATAGGGGAGGCAAGCTCGCTACTAGTGGTGCCCTAGATTTTATTTTTCAAAGAAAAGGTGTTTTTAACATTGCCAAGCCTGAAATAGATTTAGAAGAATTAGAGCTAGAGTTAATTGACCACGGATTAGAAGAAATGTTTGAGTCTGATGAAGGAGTTTTCATTTATAGTGATTTTACTTCTTTTGGTAGTATTCAAGCTTATTTAGAGTCTAAAAATATAGAAGTTAAACAAGCCGCTCAAGAAAGAGTTCCACAAAGCTTTGCAGAAGTTTCAGATGAGCAAAGAGAAGAGAATTATAAGTTAATAGATAAACTTGAAGACGATGATGATGTTCAGCAGGTTTATCATAATATGAAGGAAGACAGCACAGAGGGCGCGGAGGAAGATAGAGACACGGAGTAAGAAAAAGTTTGAGTATATAATAATGCTTCATTCTCCAAATCGCTTTTAGCGATTTGTCCGAGGCCTACGCGAACTAAATAATTCTTATTTAGCCCGCTTCAGAATCCAGCATTATTATATACTCAAACTTTTTCTTAATACTATTTACTCTGTGTCTCTGTAAACTCTGTGCTCCCTGTGCTGGTAAAAGGAAAGT
>CAYOZL010000022.1:0-2816 GCA_964408435.1 uncultured Bdellovibrionales bacterium
GCATTAGTTGCCTTTGAAACTGTAACAGTTCCAGGTGATGAGGTAAGTTTTATAGCTTATGATTCTAACTCTCCTGGTATTCCATCTGTAAACTCTAATAATGTGCCGATTAAAGATTCTGCCCCAAGAATTATAGTTAGAGCAAGCCCTAAAACTTCTGATTTTTGTGCCTCAAATTTAGCTGATCCTTATTGTGAGCTATTTAGAGTAACTGATATGGATGATTTAACTAGAGATACTATACTTAAAAGGGCTGAATTGCTTTTATTCCCTCTTATTGGTGCTAATACTGATTTTTCTGAAGCTTTGTTAAGAGCTTCAGAAATTTTAACTAAGTCACCTTTATCAAATATTGCAGATAATATGGTTGTATCTTTTGGGGACGGTTTAGCAAATTGTTATCATTCTATTGGTGCTACAGCTACACCAGTTGATCCTACATTTAACTCTAGTACTCCATTTATAGAAAATACATCTTTATCTGGTTCAAGTTTTGTAGCTGCTTTTTCAGGAGAACCAGGCCTATGTGATCCTGGAGGAGATAAGGTTGTTCATGATAATGCTATATCTGAAGCAGTAGCGATAGTTTCAGGTGAGGGAAGGCCTCTTCCAGGTGGTTTTATGAGCTTTGTTGATTCAGGAATTAAATTTCATAATTTTATGTTTGGTGAAATTGTTCAACCTCATACAGTATTAAGAGTTGGAGATAAGGATAGTGATGGGGTAGCTGATTCTTGTATGACAGAAGCTGATGCTAGGGCTAGTGATCTTTCTTATACAGATTGCGCATACGATCTTAATAATCCTAATGATCCTAATCATCCTAGTAATCCTGCTAATCATCCTAGTAATCCTAATGCTGTGCTAGGTTGTAGTCCATTAACATTTAATAGTCCTTCACAGTCCAGTACTGAAGAACCTTATTTTGCGCCTAATTATAATTTTCAACACCAATTATCTAATCCAAGTGGTGGGAGATTTTTACCAATAAGAAGACCTTGTGAGATTGGGGATTTTGCCGCTCTTCCAGGTGGTTCTGCGCTTGCTAGTATTCAAGATTGTTTAGATGGAGCAGGGGTAGATTTGCTAGATAGCTTATGCGCAACCCCTCCAGGAGTAGCAACACCTGGTATAGGAGATGTCGTTAGATTTACAGATGCTGGAGGTGGAACTAGCACTGATGCAGCCGGAAATGTAGTCAATATCCCAGTTATGGTTGATAACGGCAGACTTATATGCGACCCATTATGCAGAAGTAAGGATACTCAAGCTCGTGAGGCAATAGATGAGATATTCTCAGATAACCCACTTATTACTGTTGAGCCTTTGCCTAGTAATGTTAGTAATCCTATTTCTAATTAGAGAACTTTATAGAAAAAGTATCTTAGCACTCGATCTCTTTAATCGTTTCATTTGAGATTTCTTTGTCATTTGGAAATGTTATTTCTAAAAGATTTTCTTTATCTTTGCCTGCTTTTATTTCTATTCTAGAAGCTCCGCCGCCTTGAAAGTATTCCAATGTTAATTTATGTAAGCCACTTTTTAGCTTTATAGAAAAAGCCTCTGTCTTAAAAGCGCCGATTTTCCAATCTTTTTTTACTGTTCTGTTGTTAATTTTAAATCTGTAGCCATCATCTGCTCCAATTGAAAAATATACTTTTTCTTTTGTTTTTAGTTTAATGCATGTTTGATATCTAACAGAAAAATTACCCCCATCAATTCCCTCATAAGGCATAGCTCCTCTCCAGTCAGTATTGATTTTATTTAGAGTTTTACTTAAACAAGGTTTTCCTTTTAGGTCTTTATTGCAGTAGAAGTCCGCTTTCCAAGCAGAGGAGTTTATTTGAGACGATTCTAATGTGGAAGCTTGAGATTGCGAGAATTTATTTTGTAATAAGGTAGGTGGCATAGTCTCTTTGTTTTTGATGAAAATAAAAACAAGAGAACCGATAGTAGTAGCTATTAGTAAGGAGTAAGTTAGTTTTTTTAAATTTAGTTTTTTTGAAATAAGATTATTTTTATTAATACTTTTTGAGAGGTTTTCTATTTCCAAGTGTATTAAACTGTTATTCTTGCTAATGTTTTCACTAGTTTGTTTTTTGCTAATTTCTAGAATCTCTTTATTAGGTTTAAGCTCTAAATCCTTATAGGTTTTTAAAAGATAGATTGCAGCTTCAGGAGCACTTCCAGATACATTATATATTATACTTTTCGCAATTTTTAGATTCTTTTTTACTTCCTTTTGCTTTTGTCTTTCTTTTTTAAGCTGTAATGTTTTTTTAGGCTCTACTGACATCTTTTTAGTTCGTATTGTGCAGGATTATTATCTAGTTTTGTTTCTATCGAAAATTCAAGCCTAGAAGAACCGCCAGCTTGAAAATAGTGTATTTCAAACTTATGTGTTCCTTTTTCTAATGTAATAGCTTTTTTAATTTTATTATATCCCTGTTTTTTCCAATTATTAATTATTTCAATATTATTAATAAAAAGTTTACTTCCATCATCCGATCCTAAGATTAATTTAAGTTCATTTTTTTTATTAAGTGTTAAGCAGCTTTTATATTTAGCCGAGAATTTATCAGCACTAATCTTACTTGTGTTCTTAATAGGCTTATTCCCTTCCCACTTAAATGAAATCTTATCATTTTGAGTAGTTAAGGATTCTTTGCCAGATAAATCATTATTGTTGTAGTATCTTGCTTCCCACTTAAGCTTTTTTTCCGGCAAAGAATTTTTTATTAAGATTATTGCTAGTATTAGGGTTAGTAGAAAAAATAAAATCTTAATTAATTTTTTAGGAAGAGATATCTTTGGAA
>CAYOZL010000022.1:2916-5452 GCA_964408435.1 uncultured Bdellovibrionales bacterium
GTTAGTAGAAAAAATAAAATCTTAATTAATTTTTTAGGAAGAGATATCTTTGGAAAAGAGAGCTTTGTAGGTAGTTTAAAAGCACTGCTCTTATTTACTTCTTTCCAAAGAAAGGCCTTAACCTCATCGATATCTTTTTTGATATCTTTCCTGATATCTTTACAAGTATCTTCACTAAATATTTCTTTCTCTAATTTAAGACCTTTAGCAGCTCTTTTAAGATGAAATATCTGCTCTTCTTCACTATCTTCTATGTTGCTAGCTAATCCCTCAGCAATAATTAAATTTCTTCTAGCAAATTCAGACACGATGCAGTTTTTACTATAAAATTAGCTATTTAGCCAACTAGAACCGTCCCAAAACACATGCTTTCGGGACGGTTCTAGGACGTAGGGCTTTAGAACCGTCCCAGAATAGGGGTTTGGGGACGGTTCTGGAGTTTTATGAGGTGCTATATTAGTTGTTTTTGATTTTTGAGTTTTGTGAAATAAATAGTCTAATGGTGTTAGAAAGTTAAAAATGAGCATTGTAATTGGAATTGATTTAGGAACTTCAAATTCTTGTGTGGCGCAAATTGTTAATGGTTTGCCTGTTGTTATTTCTGATAGTGAAGGTCGAGATACGGTTCCTTCTATTTTTGCCATTAACGCTACTAATGATCCAATAGTTGGTTTTGATGCCAAGGCTCAGGCTAATACTAATCGGCTTAATACTATTTTTGCCGCAAAGAGACTTATTGGCAGGAAATTTAATTCTGAAGAAATTCAAAATGCGATGGAGAAATTACCTTATAAGGTAATTGAGGCAGAGAATGGGGATGCTTGGGTTGAGGTTAATGGCTCACCTTTTAGTCCTGAAGAGGTCTCTTCTCAAGTTCTAATTAAAATTAAAGAAGTAGCAGAGCAGAGTTTAAAACAAGAAGTTAAAAGAGCTGTGATTACTGTTCCTGCTCACTTTAATGATTCTCAAAGACAAGCGACAAAAGATGCAGGTAGGTTAGCAGGCTTAGATGTTCTTAGAATTATAAATGAGCCTACAGCTGCAGCGCTTGCTTTTGGTTTAAACATTGTTGATGGAAAAAATGTTTTAAAAGACGAAGTTAAAAAAAGTTTTAAAGAAAAGCACACTGCAGATAGAATGATTGCAGTTTTTGATTTAGGTGGAGGTACTTTTGATATCTCTATTTTAGAGCTTAGAGATGGAGTCTTTGATGTTAAAGCTACTAATGGAGATACATATTTAGGTGGTGAAGACTTTGATATGGCAATTGTTCAGTATCTTCTAGACCAATTTAAGAATAAAATGGGTAGGGATGTCTCAAAAGATAAAAAAATTCTACAAAGATTTAAAGATGCGGCAAAAAATGCAAAGCATGAGCTCTCAGATAAACCAAAGATTGATATTGAGCTTTCTTTTGTTCAAGGTCTAGATCATTTAACAATTCCTCTTGATAGAAAGAAATTAGAAGAGATAGTTCAACCTATATTGGCCAGAATTGAAGCACCTTGCATGCAAGCATTAGAAGATGCTGGCTTAGCACCTGAGGATGTTACAGATACGATATTAGTTGGTGGGATGACAAAAATGCCCGCTGTTAAAAAAGCAGCGCGAATAATTTTTGGAAAAGAACCTCTAGATACAATTGATCCTGACCAAGCCGTTGCTCTAGGTGCAGCTGTGCAAGCTGGTTTGTTGCAAGGGTACGTAAAAGGAGTAAGTTTATTAGATGTTACTAGCTTAAGTCTTGGTATAGAAATCCAAGGCGGTAAAATGCATACAATCGTTCCAAGAAATACAACTATTCCAACTAGAAAAACTGAAGTAGTAACCACTAGTGCTCCAAATCAACCTCAGGTAAGCGTGCATGTCTTACAAGGTGAAGAGGATTTTGCACCATTAAATAAGTCTTTAGGAAGATTTGAACTAGTAGGAGTAAGACCAGCACCTAGAGGAGAGCCTGATATTGCTGTTACCTTTGATATCGATGCTGAAGGAATAGTTCATGTATCTGCAAAAGATTTACAAACTGAGCAAGAACAAAAAATAGAGATTATAGCAAATTCTGGTTTAAGTGATTATGAAATAGATAAGCTCTTAAAAGAGAAAATGCTTGAAGAAGAGCAGAGAAATAGAGTTAAAGAAAGAGAGTCAAAAGAGACTATTCAAATTGATGACAAAGACAGAAACGTAGAAATTAAGAATGAACTTAAAAACGAGATTTTTTTAACTCAAGTAACCTTGAATACAGAAGCAAAGAAGTTTAAGGGTAGGGGTAGAGCATTGCTTGAAGATATAATGTCTACAGCAAGGGATGTACTCGAGAATTCTGATGATAGTGCTAGAATTCAAGAAGTGTATGAAGAGCTAAAAGAGAAGAAAGTGGCTCTACAGAATTATTTAGATAGTCTCTGGTAGCTAGCCGCTAAAATCCTAATCCTAGTCTTAATCTTAGTCTTGATCCTGGTCTTAGTCTTTGTCTTAGCCTTAATTCTTAATCTAAATTCTAATTTTTTAGACCAAGACATAGGACCAAGAC
>CAYOZL010000022.1:5552-35274 GCA_964408435.1 uncultured Bdellovibrionales bacterium
GATTAAGATTAGGATTAAGACTAGGATTGTTGATTCTCTGTGTCTCATAAACCTTTGTGCTCTCTGTGCTGGAATCTTTTCCTTCCCTCCTCAATATGCTACCTTCCCCATAAACTAAAACGGAGAAAAATTGTGGGAAAAGTTTTAATGAATCTACCTCAGGGAGAAAAAGTAGGAATAGCTTTTTCTGGTGGTTTAGACACATGCACAGCTCTAGCTTGGATGAAAGAAAAGGGGGCTCTGCCGTATGCCTACACAGCTGATTTAGGCCAAGTGGATGAAAAAGATTTAGATGAAGTAGTCGTTAGAGCAAAAACCTACGGTGCGGAGCATGCGCGTTTAGTTGATTGTAGAGAGCAGTTAGTTCATGAGGGCTTATCCGCTCTTGCGTGTGGTGCTTTCCATATTTTTAGTTCAGGTAAAAGATATTTTAATACGACTCCACTGGGTAGAGCTGTTACTGGTACAATGCTAGTTCAGGCAATGAAAGAAGATGGAGTAAATATATGGGGAGATGGTTCAACATATAAAGGTAATGATATAGAAAGATTTTACAGATATTCATTATTAGTTAATCAGGATATTCAAATTTATAAACCTTGGTTGGATCAAACTTTTGTATCTGAGCTTGGTGGTAGGAAAGAAATGAGTGAGTGGCTTATTGCTAGGGGGCTTCCTTGGAAGGCATCGGTAGAAAAAGCATATTCAACGGATGCAAATATATGGGGCGCAACTCATGAGGCAAAAAGTTTAGAATTTTTAAATCAGAGCATGCATATAGTAGAGCCTATAATGGGTGTTAAGTTTTGGGACAGCTCAGTAGAGGTTAAACCTGAAACTGTTAGCATTAAATTCCATGAAGGTTTACCTGTTGCGATTAATGGTAAAGAATTTACAAATAATGTTGAGTTAGTCCAAGAGGCAAATCAGATTGGTGGAAGACACGGTCTAGGAATGTGCGACCAGATAGAAAATAGAATTATTGAAGCTAAATCTAGAGGAATTTATGAAGCGCCAGCAATGGCACTATTATCTATCGCATATGAAAGACTATTATGTGCCATTCATAATGAAGGTACATTAGATAATTACTTTATACTAGGTAGAAAACTTGGAAGACTATTATATGAGGGAAGATGGTTTGACCCTCAAGCTTTAATGCTTAGAGAAAGCTTGCAGAAATGGGTAGCTAAATTAGTAACAGGAGAAGTTGTTATTGAGCTTAGAAGGGGAGATGATTTTACTATTCTTGATACTCAAGGTCCTAAGCTCTCTTATGACCCTGAGCATTTAACTATGGAAAGAAATAAAGAAGAGCATTTTAATCCTCTAGATAGAATAGGTCAGCTTACTATGAGAAACTTAGATATTGCTCAAAGTAGAGAAAAACTTCATGACTATTCAAATGCAGGTGTTCTTAATTTAGAAGGTGCAAAAAAGCTAGGTTTGCCATAAGCTTTCTAAATGTTTGCTAAAGCTATTCGCTATTTTATTTTTCTTATTCTAGCTTTAGTCTTTTCGACTCAATTTAAAGCCGAGCATAAGTGGTTGTTATTTCTTCAATTAGTTTTTACTAGTTTAGGTTTTTTAATTTTTTATGTTAAGAAGCCTCAGTTTCTTTTGGGGCTTGCAATTCCCACTTTGACTTTTTTCCCATACGGAACTTTATCTAGTTTTATACTATGTTTAAACATAGGGATTAAGCCAAAATCTAAGACTAGTGACTCAGATTTAAAAACAAGCCATCTTCTTTTTAAGTTATTACTCCTACCTTTATTTTTTTCACTATTAGTTTGTTTTTATTTTGAGTTTGATTATTACATTTTTAAAACTCTAGTTTTAAATGCTGGAATTTTAGAGAGTTATTTTTATTTTAAAGAAACAAACCCTCCATGGCTAAGAGCTTTGTTTAACTTTTGTATTTGGGTTAATTTTTTAATTCTTTTTTATAAGATAAAAAAAATTAGCTTTAAAGAAGAAGTTCTTGAGAATAAAGATTTTATCAATGCTCTATCTATTGGAGTCATTTTTTCTTGTGTTATTGGTTTCTTTCAAGTTCTAGATCTTCATTCTTACTTCTCTATTAATAGGGAAGTGTTTTGGCTTCATGTTAAAAGATTTGAAGGAACTTTCACCGACCCAAATGCTCTTGGGGTTATGGCAGCACTTTTAGTGCCTTATTTCTATTATTCAAAATCTAAATTAGCTTATTTAGCCAGTGCGATACTTTTTGTTTTTGCAATCTTTTCAGAGTCAAGAACTTTTTGGCTAGCAATGATGTCTTGGTTTTTAATAGTAAATATTAAAAAACCTAAATATTATATTGCTTTTATTCTCCCATTAATTCTTTTTATTCCAAGTGTGAATAACTTGATACAAAGTATTCCTCTTTTTTCTCGCTTTAAAAGAATACTGACAACTTTAAATTTCAATACTCTTTATGAGTCTCTTTATAGTCGGTTGTTAATGGGTGAAATTGCCATTAACATGTTTAAACAGAATGTTTTACTCGGAGTGGGACTAGATCGTTTTTTTGTTAAACAAGTTGAAGTTGCTAAGAGTTCTGGTTTAGATATTGGGGATTGGAAAGACAATGCGAATAATCTCTACCTTCAAGTAGCATCTGAACAGGGTATATTTGGCTTGGCTGTATTAGTTTTATTGTTTTGTTTTTTATTTCTTAACAGAAAAAAAGAGTTAGGACAGAGTAGTTTAGAACAGGGTAATTTAAAGTTAAGTAATTTAATACTTGGAATAACAGCAATTATTTTTATAACTGGTCCGCATATTTATTTTGAAGAAGTAAGGTATTTCTTAGCTATTGTTTTAGCGAGTCATATTACTAGTGATATTAAAAACTCTTATATTTATTTTGCCTTTGCAATTGGAAGCTTGTTGCTTTTATCTTTACCTAAGAAATCTTTGCAAGGTTTTTGGGGAATAGAGAATTCAAGTGAAGGAAAGTTTTTATGGACTTCTTCAAAAGCTAGCTTATCTATTTGTAATGATAAAATTCCTTTACAGTTAAGAACTTTTAACATTCCTATGAGTGTTGATATCTTTTTGGGAAACAAGCATAGAAAAATAGACTTAGTTGATACTAAATGGAAAAGCATAGATATAAAAGATGAAAATACTAAGAATATATTATTGCTTCCAAGTAATGTATGGAGTCCTCAGGGGGATTCAAGATGGTTAGGTGTAATGCTAAAATCTAATTTTCAAGCTTGTGAATCTTAGGGGTTTTTAATGCATCTAAGCTTTATGAGAATAGTAGGAAATAAAATTAATGTTTATTCACTATTTATAATACTCATAACAATATTGAAGTACTAAAAGTAATTACGGTAATTAGTTTAGAAAATGGCGATTAAGGTTAGAAGAGGGCATTTATACCCGCAGATAAAATTAGAAGAAGGCTTAGAAATTGGTCTTGATGAAACTGAGTGGGATAAAATAGTTGATAGACTTGGTAGAAATCCAAATCATTTTGAAGCTAAAATATTCGCCGCCCTATGGTCTGAGGACGTTTCTAATAAAAGTTCATCTGAGCTTTTAAAAACAATTAAACTTGAATACGATAATGTTAAAACTGCAACAGGTTCACCTCTTGGTTTAATCGAACTTTCTAATGGGCAGTATTTAGCTTTAAGAACTGTAAACAATAATAAACAAACAGAAATAGATTCATTTTACGGAGCACAAACAGCAATTGATTGTGCAATAGAAGAGTTGGCATCTGTTGGTGCTAAGCCCCTAGCGCTTTTAAATCTTTTTAGATTTGGAAGTCATGATTTAATTAAAAATAAAAAGTTATTTCAAGGAGCAACCCATGGCTCAAGTTTATTTACAAACAGAATAGGAATTCCTTTTGTTGGAGGTAATTTATATTTTCATAAAAACTATAATGCTGCCCCAATGGTAAACAGTTCTGTAGTAGGTATTCTCGACTCTGAAAATGCATTAAAGCCTACAGATGTGCCAATTGGTAGTTCTGTATTGTACGTTGGTGCTAAAACAGGAAGAGATGGTCTAGTTAATGCTAGTGGTAATGCAAAACTACTCAAAATGGGAGATGCGCTACTTTCTAACAAGGTTACAAATGCATGTTCAGAAGCAATAGAGAAAGGATGCCTAAAAGAATTAGTAGCAGTTGATAGGGGAGGCTTAGCAGTAGCTTGCTTTGATATCTCTCAAAGAATTCAAAAACCAATCTTATTTGATATCGATAGAATTCCTCTTAGAGAAGATATTAAAGAACCAATTGATATTATTCTTAGTGAAAGTTCTGAAAGAGTCTTAATGATTACAAATAGAGAAAATCATAGAGAGTTAAATAAAGTTTTAAATAAATGGGATTTAGAAAGTGTTAAGATTGGAGAAGTAAATGATGCAGATGGAATTGAATTTTATTGGAATCATTATTTAGTAGCTGATATTCCTTTTCAATTTGCATTGGATGGTTCAACTAAAAAGACATTTGATGTAGTAAAATTTCCACCTATGTTGAAACGTTCTGCTGGTTTAGATGATTCTAATAAAGCTAGAAAGAATAAAAGAAAAGTAGTTGATGAGTGGTCTTTAGTTAGAGAAGTTTCTTCTACAACAAAGGATTTAGATGAACATAAAGAATTAGATTGCCCTAAGAACCTAGAGGATATTTGGTTAGATTTACTTGCTAATCCAAATCTATGTTCTCGTGCGCCAGTTTTTGAAATGTATGACCAAGTAGTAGGAGCAAATACAATACAAAAGCCAGGTGGGGATGCAGCAATTATGCGATTGAAATCTACCTCTGATATCAAGAGTGCGCTAGCTATTACACAAACTAGTAATTCTCTTTATGTAATGATGGAACCATATCTAGGAACTGTTCAAACAGTTGCAGAAGGTATGAGAAACTTAGCTTCAGTAGGAGCAAGGCCAAAAGCTCTAGCAACTTGTTTAAATTTTGGTCTGCCAGATAACTATAAAGATATATGTGACTTATCAGAAGCTATACGTGGTTTAGGTGATGCTAGTAAAATTTGGGATATTCCTATTATACAAAAAGAAGTTAGTTTGTTTAATGGTAGAAAAGGTAGCCCTTGTATGCCAACACCTGGAGTATTAATGGCTGGTGAGTTAGCTCAGGCAGATAAATATTGTTCAGTTGAGTTTAAAAATAAAGGTGATATCGTATTTTTAATTGGCCTAACTAAAAATGAGATTTACTGCACTGAGTATAGTAATTATTTTCATAAATATGTAAATAAGCTAGTTCCAGATATTGATTTTAAAAAAGAAAAAAATGTCTCTGAATTTATTGTTTCTTTAATTGAGCAAGATTTACTTAATTCTTGCCATGACGTTTCAAGCGGAGGTGTTGCAATAGCATTATCTGAAAGTTGCTTAAATAGAGCTACTAGACCAATTGGAGTAAGATTGGAAATCGAAAAACAGGAGTTTGATACTCCTGCTGGAAAAATACCTTTAAGGCAAGATGCAGCTTTATTTAGTGAAAGTAGTGCTAGATTTCTAATAAGTTGCAAGGCAGAGAATGAAGAACAAATATTAAGGAAGTGTGCTGATAATAACATAGAAGTTACAGGTTTTGGAGTAGTTGGTGGAAGTAGTATTAAAATAACTGGTGCTGCAAATGTAGAGTTGCCACTTTCAACTACTTATAAATTATGGTCGTATCGATTACAGTATTTATTGGGCTATAGGGAGAAAGAAGAGCTATTAGCAGGCTAGTTAGATTTAGTTTAAGCACTTAGCAATTTATTAAAAACTTTTTATATTCTTCTATTTGTCTTTTTTTAGAGAATCTTTCTTTTGAAGCTTTAACAGCATTTTTAGAAAGAGATTTTCTTAAATCCTCATCGCTACTTATTTTTTCAATCTTTTTAGCTAAATCACCTTTTTTATTATGGTCAAAGAATAAACAAGTTTTATTATCCTCTAACTGTTCAGCTAAACCAAATACATTTGTAGAGATTATTGGGAGGCCGTAAGCTAAGGCTTCTAAGCTAACTAATGGAGCAGACTCTTCTCTTGAGGCAATTAATTTTACATCTGCTGCTCTGTAATATTTATCTACATCTTTAGTTTCTTTTACTAGTTTAACATTGTCTTTTAAATCTAGTTTCGTTATTTTTTTTCTTAGTTTATCTAGAAAATCATTTTCTCTAGCTCCTACAAAAAAATATTTATGATTTTTGTTTTTAGCTAAGGTTGAGAGTTCTTCTAGTATTATATCCTGACCTTTTCTTTCCGTCGTTGTCCCTACAGTTAAGAACATTAGTTCGTTTGGGCTAATACCTAACTCTTTTTTTATAGTAAAACTATCCGTTGAGGAGTCTTTAGATTCAATGCCATTTGGAATAACTATTGAGTCTATTTCTGGAAAAACTTCTTTATATAAATCCATAGTTGCTTTAGCCACAAAACAAAACTTAGCTTTGCTATAAAAAGCATTAATTAAAGCATTAGAGTCTTTTACTTCAAAAAAAGCTTTATAAGGATCTGTGCTTTCGTGAATAGACCAATAGCAAGGAATGTCTAAATAGTTTGCCAAATTAATAGCCCAGTAGCTATGAATAGTATTAGCGAAGATATGCTTTGGATTAAAATTAAATAAGCTTTCTTGAGCTTCTAATCCACTACAAATCTCAACTTTTGCACCAAGAGCCTCCCAGTCTTTCTTGAGTTCTCCATCCCTTGGAGAGATAACCTGTATTTGTGAAAAGTTATCTTTTAATTCTGAAAAAACTTGATATAAAACTTTTGGAGCCCCTTCGTATCTAGATAGGTTATGACTTACTAATGTTATTTTTTTATTTTCTGTATTTTTATTATCTTTTTTTAAATTTTTAGGCACTAGGCTATTTATATAGCCTAGGCTTGCTTTGAATTTAGAGAAGTTAGACTTATGAATATAAATTAATTTATTAGTATAATTTTGAATTGATTTAGGCTTTGCTTTAAGCCAGTTTTTTTCATGAAGATAAATCTGATTTTTGCCAAAGCTTGGTTTAAATTTTGCTTTTACATTGTAAAAACAAGCATCGTTAGTAGAGATATCAAAGACTTCTTTGTCTTTAATTTCTTTGTTGTTTATAGAAATTTTTCCAAGAAATGAATTTGCTTCTAGCGTGATATTTCCATCTTTATCAATTTGAGAGTTTAATAGCTTAGCTGGCTTTTGAGATTTAGGAAGCAAGTTAAACTTATCAATGCTAATACTATGCGTTTGACCAGAGCCAAACTGAATTTCAGCTCTAATATCTACCCATTTCTTAGATTTAATCTCACTAGCTCGAACTAATCTAGATAATATAGTAGCTGATTTTTTATTAATTATAGGCACTAACTCGTGCTTAGCATCTTTAACCTCAATAAAATCGCCAATTTCCTTATCATCAATAAATAACTTTGCTGAAAGTTTATGGTGTTCTGTATCTCTCTCTGTGACCTCTTCCCCCTCTGTGTCTCTGTGCACCCAGAAGGAAACTAGAAAAAAATCATTTTCAACCCATGAATTTTGCGGACTAAGGAAATACGCATGAGTTTTTCTTATTTTATCAAACTTTATAGAGAGCTTATTTGAAAAGGCAGTGTTTTGCTCTGTTTTTGCCTGAATAAATAATTCATTGTCGTAATATTCAGTTTCAATCTCTCCTTCAAAAAGGAGCATTTTACCTTTTAAATTTTGATCGTAATCGCTAATTTCACGATTAGTTTTAATTAAATTTACTTTGTACTTAAGATTATTTTTTATATTGTTTGCTATTGTTTGATCTAAAAATTTGTTGCTAGATGTGCTGTCTTTTTTATTTTGCAATATAGGAGTAATGCTAACTCCTTGCTCCTGTTCCAAAAGTGTACACCAGCCAGTAAATCTGATCTTTTTTTCATGCATGCTACTTGTGTATTCTAATTTATTTAATCGAATTAGCATGTTTTTTTTTATAGTATCTTTTTTGCAGTAAGAATTGCACGAACTGGGGCAGGGTAGCCTTCAATTGTTTGCTCAATATTTTCCCCGTCTAGTTGTTCTTTTAAGCTATTATAAGGCGCATACTTTGTAGTTCTTTGTTCATTGGTAGTTGTTTTATCGCTTCTGTGTAATTGAATTTCTTTGTAGCCTGATTTTTTAAGCCAAGATATTAAGGCTGTGATAGTAGGGATGAAATAAACATTTTTCATTTTTGAATATCTATCAGGATTAAAGAAGCAATAATTTTCTTCTTCTTGCTCAGGCCATATTAGAGTTTCAACTAATATTGTCCCATTGTTTTTTAAAGAAACTTTTATATCTTCAAGTACTTTTAATGGATTTCTGCTGTGATAGAGAACGCCCATGCATAAGCTTATATCAAAAAAGTTTTTATAGTTTTCTAATGAATCTGAACTAGCCAGTTCCATTTGTATATTATTTACTTTAGCTAGTTTATTGATAAAGCGAAATTGTTGATAAGGTAGTTCAGATTTATCAAATCCAAGTACTAGCTCAGGTTCTTTTTTTGATAATTGATACATAAAGTATCCATTCCCACAGCCTATATCTGCAATCTTTAAATTTTTAACTTCTCCTAGAATGTCTTCAATTCTTTGCCACTTTAACCAACATTGCCACTCTGAATCAATATGCTCATTGTTTATTTTAAATGGGCCTTTCCTCCATGGAATCAGTTCTTGAATTAAAAGCTCTAAGTTCTTATTCTCTTCACATTTAATTTCCACCATCTTTTGATTAGCTAGTAGTTCAAAACTAGAGTTAGAAGGAATGTCTTTTATTAGAGTATTGAAATTTTCCCATTTCTTTGCGCTTAGTTTGTTAAATGAACGAAGATTTTTAATAGAATTCAAATCTATTTGATCTGCGTATTTCTCCAGTAAGTCCATTAGAATGGTGAAATTCCAGTCTTTCTTCTGTTTGTTTTTCTATTATTTGACCTAGTACTTGATGAGTTTTTTGGCCGAGTCCATAATCTATTATTTGGTCTATTGAAGTCTTTTTGTTCTTCTATCTCTCTTTCTTCTATTTTCCTTCTTCTTACTTCTTCTCGTCTTCTTGCTAGTATTTGAGCTTCTTCGGAGTTGGTAAATTTTTGCCACACTAATCCTAGTGCTTTTTCTTTTTTTATTGACTGATTAATTATGCTTTGTTGTAAAGCTTTGTGATTAAAAGATTTAGATTTTTTTTCTATGGCAAGCTCTCCAATTTTGCTGTCTTTGTTCAAGCTTTTACAACTTGAGAATTTACAATGAGAAAATCTCTCACTACATGCAGTATTTAAAACTAATTTAATCTCTCTTTTTGTGTTTGTGTTATTCTGTTGAGCTACATCTAAATTGCTGTAGCGACTCTTAACTTGTTCCATTAACTGTTCGCAGGTTAGAAATCTTGAGAGCCATGATTTTTTATTTGAGTTATTTAAGGCTTTAAACTTTGAGAGTGAAGACCATTTCTTGCAGGTGCTTAAGTTACAAACAGAGAATTTTCCATTACAAGCTTGATTAAGGACTATTGAGATCTCTTCTTTTTGCCATAAAGGTAGTAGGGAATACATTGATAGATCTACTCTATCTAGATAACCTTTTAGAGCAGGAGAGAATTCTTCACATGTTTCAGCACCTTTAATCCAAGATATGTCAGCTTTTGAATCATTAAAATTAGCTAAAATAACGTTTATAAAAATTGTAAATAGTATATACTTGGTCATTGAGATAGTGATGACTTATTGTTTAGTTTTACACCTAAATTTAGTTCTATAATTAATTCTATCATAACTTAGGAGAGCTTTGAATATCAAATTTTTATTATTGTTAATTGGTTTCCTTTTTGCTGCTTCTTGGGGATATTTAAAAAGCTCAAATTTAGGATTGGAAAAATCTAAGCCTCAAGTTTATAAGGCTAAAACGGTAGATGTTACAAATAAATCTACTGGAAACAAAAGAGCTTCTATTGGGAAATCTAAAAGTAATTCACCAATTAGGGCATCGGTAAATCTACCAAATGCAAAAGAAGCATATCAACCATCAAATTTAGGAGGTTTTTATAAGAATGCTCCTAGAAGTAAAAGTGTTAACAGAGAGCCTGTTAAGACAGTTGTGTTAGACACTAAAGAAAATCCTTATAAGCAGTTTATGAAGGCTTCTACGAAAAATGCTAATTCTTTAAATTCAAAATTAAAAAATTTATCAAGTAGTGGCCTTAAAGAAGAGCAGCTAATTAGAAAAAATGAATATTTTGAAAAATTATCTCAGCAGTTAAAAGATTTAAAAGGTAGAAATGTAGTTAAACCAGAAGCCTTAGAACAGGGAGCAAACAAAGAAATAAATCTGGAAGCAAACGACACAGTACGAAATGAAGTTATACCTGATGATCTAGAAGAAATTGGAAGTAATGTTACCAGTGAAGAACTTGATGCTTTAGAAGAATTAGAGTTGTTAGAGCAGGCAGAGGGGCTAAATGGCCAAGCTATTGAAGATGACTTTGTTGATGAGCAGGGTTTTAATTAGTTTATATATTATTTGCTATGTTACTTTAGTGCTATAGCGTTTCCCTTTTTTCTCTAGTTCTATTTTCATATCAAGACAAATGCTAAGCTCTTTGTTGTTTAAAATAGATTCTTTTTTGCCTTTAGAAAGAATTTTACCATTTTTAAACAAGATGCAATTGTTAATGAATCCAGAAATTTCTTCTATATGGTGAGTTACGTAGATAATAGTGGCTTCTGTTTTAGAAAGTTTTTCAATCGAATTTAAAAACTCTTCTCTAGAAGTTAAGTCTAAACCATTAGCGGGTTCATCTAGAATTAATAATTTCGGTTTAGCACTTAATGCTCTAGCGATTATTACTCTTTTTTTCTCTCCGGTAGATAAGCCTGAAAAGTCTCTTTTACTTAGATGCAAACAGTCCATAAAGTCCATTTGCTTGTAGGCAAAATTTACATCTTCAGATGTTGGCTCATCATAAAGACCAATTGAAGCAAAAATCCCAGAAAATACTACATCTTCAGCGCTTAGTTTTTTTTCTTCTAATTTGTATTCTAGAGCAGTGCTGACCCAGCCTATTTTTTTTCTAAGCTCTCTTAAATTGGTTTGTCCATAGATCTGATTAAGAACTTCTACTTTGCCAGTGCTTGGCCAAAGGTATCCACAAATAATATTTAGTGTAAGACTTTTTCCACTGCCATTTCTGCCAATTAAAGCCCAGTGCTCTCCCTTATTAACTTCCCAGTTAATATCTTTAAGTAGAGTTTTGTCATTTTTAGTTAAGCCAACATCACTTAGTTTAATAATTGTGCTAGTTGGCTTAGTTTTTGACATTTAGGAATTTAAGCTATGAATGCAAGCTTATTGTTAGCTTGCTTTGCTTTCATCGCCTCTAACGATTTCTTCAAGACCTGCAACTTGTCTGATTTCTCTACCAACTTTTTCAATTGGCCAATCGTAACAATCATCTAGAGATTTATTTAAATTAACAAGTTCATTCTTCCAGCATTCTTCTTCGATCCAGCCTTTTACAAATGTTTTATCTTGGATTCTTGTTAGAGCCTCTTCCATCTCTTTCTTAGCTGCATCTGTCACAATTTTTGGTCCCTGTAGGAATTGTCCAAATCTTGCAGTGTTTGAAATGTTTTTAGACATGCCGTGAATTCCACCAGCATAAACTAAATCTACAATTAGTTTTAATTCATGTAAGCACTCAAAATATGCAATTTCAGGTGGATAGCCAGCTTCTGTAAGAACTTCAAAGCCTGTTTTCATTAAGTAAACAGCACCACCACAAATTACGTTTTGTTCTCCAAAAAGATCTGTTTCAGTTTCATCTTTAAAAGTAGTTTCAAAAGAACCAACTTTAGTAGTTCCGTTTGCTTTAGCTAGTGCAAGAGCAGTTTGAATTGCCTTTCCACTTGCATCAGTATGAACTGCAACAAGAGAAGGAACACCAAAGCCATTAACAAACTCTCTTCTAACCGTTGCACCTGGAGCTTTCGGCGCCATCATTATTATATCAACGCCTTCAGGAGCTTTAATAATTTCAAAGTGAAAATTTAAACCATGAGAACAGCTTAATGTTTTTCCAGCTGTTACATGTTCTTTAATGCTTTCATATACTGGGAAATGATTTTCATCAGGAAGTAGAAAATGAATTATATCTGCTTTAGAAGCAGCTTCAGGGAAATCAAAAACTTCAAAGCCATCTTCTTTAGCTTTTTTAAATGATTTTCCATCTGGTCTTAAACCAAGAATGACTTTAACACCGCTATCTCTTAGGTTATTAGATTGTGCATAACCTTGGCTACCATAACCAAAAACAGCAACTGTTTTGCCATCTAAAAGCTTTAAATCTGCATCAGAATCATAGTATAACTTAGCCATTTGATCTTTCTTTCCTAGTCTAATTAATAATTTGCTATATAAGCAGGGGTGTTTATAGCAAAATACTAGTGAATGTAAAGTAATAGTGCTATAAATTAAGCCATTATGTTATCGAAAATATTAGACATTTTTAAAACCACTACAACTATAAAACTAGATAAAGATGGCAATGAAGCCAGCACTGAGCTCCAAGTAGCTACTGCCATTCTACTTTTTAGTGTCGCAGGCTCAGATTCTGATTTTGACCCTGTTGAAGTTAGAAAGACTTTTTCTTTAATTGCAGAGAATTTTGGCTTAGAGCGTAAGCAAGTCATGGAAATACTTAGCCAAGCAGAGGAGAAGTTTAATAAAGACAGTAATATTGATTCAGAAGTGCAGCTTGTTAATGCTAGCTATAACGATAATCAAAAACAGTTAATATTTGCTTTGGCATGGAATGTTGTTTGTGCAGATGGGAAGATTGAGAATCATGAGCAGAAGTATGCTTCAAAGCTTAGGAAATATTTAGAGTTAAGTAGGGAGCAGGTTGCTGAAGCAAAAGGTGAGACTTAATTTTTCTAAGCAATCTCTCTAAGGATACTGGATTGCTAGGAAATAGAACTTAATCCTTATTGACCTTGAGCATCCCCAGAGTTATATCCATTGTTGTCTTATGGCCCGGTAGCCAAGTGGTAAGGCAGAGGTCTGCAAAACCTCCATTCACCAGTTCGAATCTGGTTCGGGCCTAATTTAGCTTTGCTTATAGCATCCTAATTAGTTTGCTATGAGCAGAACAATAAAATAATATAATCGATGTGGAAAAGGTATTTGAAAATACCTTAAAATTATTCAGGAGATTAAATAAATGACTTATGTTGTTGCTGAGCCTTGTATAGGGACTAAAGACCGTTCATGTGTTGAGGTTTGTCCAGTAGATTGTTTTTATGATTATAAAAACAAGGAGCAAAACGATAAAGCTGAAAAGCAACCTGAGAAAGAAGGGGACTTTGGCTTATTAGTTATTCATCCTGATGAATGTATTCATTGTGGTGCGTGTGAACCTGAATGTCCAGTAGAAGCAATTTTTGAAGATGATGATGTTCCAGAAAAATGGGTTGAGTTTACAGAGCTTAATGCAAAAATCTGTGAAGATTATTCAGATGACGAATTAGAAAAAAACAGAGTTACCTCTAAAGAATAATATTTAAATAATAGTTAAAATAAAATGCCAATAACAGTAGTAGTAGGTGCACAGTGGGGAGATGAAGGAAAAGGTAAGGTAGTTGATTATCTTACAGAGAAAGCTTCATTAGTTGTTAGGTTTCAAGGTGGAAATAATGCCGGTCATACAGTAATTGTTGATGGTAAGAAAACTGCTTTAAGGTTGATACCATCAGGTATTCTAAGACCAGATACTCGTTGCTTGCTAGCTTCTGGAGTAGTGTTAGATCCTTGGGGCTTTAAATCTGAAGTAGAATTGCTTAGAGAAAATGGAATTGAAGTAAATCCTGAAAGACTAGGAATTGCTTCTGAGGTTTCTTTAGTTCTTCCGTATCATATTAAAATTGATCAATCTCGAGAGATTAGAAAAGGTAAGAAGAAAATTGGTACTACCGGAAAAGGAATTGGGCCATGCTACGAGGATGTTTCATCTAGAGTTGGTATTAGACTAGGGGATTTGAAAAACCTAGAGCTGTTACAAGAAAAGATAGAAAGAAATGTCAAAAACAAAAGTGCTTACCTAAATAAAGTTTTAGAAGTTCAAGATTTTGATTTTTCTAATTTGTTTGAAGAGTTAAAAGATGTGTCAGAATTTATTCTTCCTTTTATTACTGATGTAAGCCTTGAAGTTGATTCAGCTCAAAAACAAAATAAATTTATAATGTTTGAAGGTGCACAGGGTACTTTACTAGATGTTGATCACGGGACAACTCCATTTGTAACCTCATCTCATACTATTGCAGGTTACGCTGCTGTTAGTGCAGGAATTGGGCCTCAAAAAATCGATCACATTATTGGCATAGCAAAAGCTTATTGCACAAGAGTAGGCTCTGGGCCTTTCCCTTCAGAAGATTTCGATTCTGATGGTGATACTTTAAGAGAAGTTGGTAAGGAATTTGGAACGGTAACTGGTAGGCCTAGAAGATGTGGTTGGTTTGATGTAGTGGCAATGAGAAAAGCTGTTAGAATTAATGGAATAGATTCATTAGTGGTGACTAAGCTAGATGTTTTGGATTCATTTGAAAAAATAAAAGTTCTGACATCATATGAACTTGATGGTAAAGAAATCAAGGAAATGCCTAGCACAGCTGATGAGCTTTTAAGAGTTAAGCAAAATTATATTGAAATGCCTGGATGGAAGCAGAGTTTAGAGCAAATTAAATCTCTTGATGAACTACCAGCTGAGTGTAAGGACTTCCTAGAAAAGATTAAAGAACTAGTTGAATGTGAAATCTCTGGTTTTTCTGTAGGGCCAGATAGAAATCAAACAGTTATTTACTCTAATGAGTTACTTGAGTTAGTAAAATGAGTGATGCTCTAAGCAGTTCTCCTTTGATACTTGTTGTAGATGATCAAGAGGATATCTGCTCTAGCTTAGAAGGGGTTCTTAAAGATGAGAATTTTAGAACCAAAAGAGCGCTATCAGGTGAGCAAGCCCTAGAAATAGTAAAAACAGATAGTCCAGAATTAGTTTTTTTAGATATGTGGATGCCTGGTTGGGATGGTATTCAAACTTTAGAAAAAATTAAACAAGTTTCTCCAGATACTCAAGTTGTAATGATCTCTGGTCATGCAACTATCAATAACGCGATAGATGCTCTTAAGAAAGGAGCAATGGATTTTGTTGAAAAGCCATTTAATATTGAAAGTGTTATGAGGTTAGTTAATTCAGCTTTAGAATTAAAAGAAAATTCAGCTAAGAATACTGACGATAATGAGTTTAAGTATTTATCAAAACATTCAGGCTTTCTCTCAAAACAATGGGCGGGTAAGAATCTAGGACAGAGAACTTTAAATGAGAGTGTTGTTATTTATGGTCAAGGCTTACATTCTGGAATTAAAAGCGGTTTAATTTTAGAACCTCTTCCTAAAGATTCTGGCATACATTTTGCAGAAATTGGAGGCTCGGAGCCATTTGCTGTTTATGTTGATAGTGTAAATAGTACTGATTTTGCAACTACCTTAAAAAAAGGAAACACTTCAGTTTCAACAATTGAGCATTTAATGTCTGCTCTTCATGCTTATAAGATCTCTAATCTCTTAATTAAGTGCAACGGTGAGATTCCTGTAATAGATGGCTCTTCTTTAAAGTTTTGTGAACTAATTGAATCTGTAGGAATTAAAGAGCAAGGTGGGGATTGGTATGAGCTTATTATTCAAGAGGAAGTTAAGTATTCTAAACCAGGCAAAGTAGACGAGGATGGTAAACTGCTTGTAGAGCAAATAACTATTAGTCCAAGTGAGAATCTAGAAATTGAGTATGAGTTAAATTATCCTGCTCCAGTTGGAAAACAAACAGCAAGTTTTAGCTTGAATACTTCAGATGATTATAAAAATGAAATAGCGCCAGCAAGAACCTTTGGTTTTATGAAAGATATTGAAAAACTTCAAAAAGCTGGTTTAGCAGCGGGTGGTAGATTAGATAATTTTCTTCTGATTGGAGAAGACGGCGTGGTTAATAGTGATTTAAGATTTAAAAATGAATTAGCCAGACATAAAATTCTAGATTTTATTGGTGATATTTATTTACTAGGAAGGCCGATTGTAGGCAAGGTTAAAGCATCGATGACAGGTCATTCAGATAATTTAACACTTGCTAATAAAATAAAAGTTGCAGCTAAGATTTAATTAGAGTCTTTTTAAATTAATTTGAAGCTAATTTTAGTGCTTTTGAACCGTTATTTGTAATTTTCCACTGATTACTAGTTAAGTCACCTTCAGGAAAAGGAGCAACTAGGCTCTTACCTTCTAATGTGTATAAGGCTCTTAAAACTTCATCTGAATCTTTGATGCTAGAGTTTGAAACTATTTCATTTATTTCAATTGCATTATCATCATTTAATGAACTTAGGACTTCTAGTTCACGGTTAGATATTGCATTCTTAATTAATTGTTCGTTAGCCATTTAATCCCTCGTAATTTTAGTCAGATACTATAGCATTATTTTAATATATAAGCAAATTGGTAATGAATTAGGTGTGTTATAGAAGTCGTTTTTGTTATATTGGTTTGGCAACAATTTCTGGAAAAAGCTTATTTTTAGATTTAGAGATAAATAAATTCCATTTTTTTTGAGTCTCTTTAACTTCGACTTTACTAATTAATCTTAAATATTTATTAAAAAATTTTGCGCCTCGCTCTGTGAAGTTAAGACTTAAACTTGCCTTAATCATTTTTGGATATTTGATTTGATTATCCATAATTAAAGATGCTTCACCTGTAATAATACCTATCGATGAGCTCAGAGAAATATTTTTAATTTCTACATCTTCTTTAAGTTTCGTAATTTCAGAGTCAAATTTAATATCATCTATTTCAGGTAAAGCTAGAAAGGGTGAAATATTTTGTATGCCATCTAAATAGTGAGCCTGTCTTAATTTTATAAAAACCTCAGCTGAGCTATTTAAAAGGTCATTCGGGTTAGGTAAATCTATTTTACCATTTAAAGAGAATTTACCTGAAGCATGTATTTTTAATTCTTCAAGTATCTTTTTAATTTCTAAATCGTAAATTTTTGGTTTAATCTTGACTTTGTTTGAGTTAAAAATAGGTTGAATTAAGTCTAAGTTTATTTTTGACTCTCCTGAAGGCTCAGAGATGAAAAAAAGTAAGTTTATTTTTTTATTCAAAATAAATAGATCTCTAAGCGAAAGAGATAGGCTTAAATTGTTAATAGGAAAAGACTTATAATTTTTGTATTTTGCTAATGTATAAGGAATGCTGATTTTACTAGGGAAACTGTATTTTGCTTCTTTGGATTCTATATATAGTTCTGATTTTGCAAGCTGGTCTCTAATAGAGGTGTAAATATAATTTCCAATACTATGAAATGGTGAGCTTAGTAGCTGTGCAAAAATAACTAAACTAACAAAAATTAATACTTGCTTAGTTTTTTTGCTCATTCTTTTTCTTATGCAGTGTTTTTTCTTATGCTATAAATTTCAATGTTAACTGAAAATTTATCTTTTCTACCGTGTCTTTTGTAATCTACTTTGCCTAGTAGGAAAGGGCTTTTACTATTTTGTAGGTTGTGTAGGAGTTTCACGGTTTCTTCTAGTTCTATTGAGCCAACTTTAAGACTGAATTGTTGTTTTTCATAATCGAATCCAAGTTCTTTTGCTGCTCTTCCTTTTTTTAATTCATAATTACTACTACCAATACTTTTTTGTACAATACTATCAAGTTCAACAGTTACTTGTTCAAAACTCATTTCACTTTTAGCAAAAGAATCTTTTAGTTTGTCTAATCGAGCATTTAAATCCTTGTATCTAGACCCTGATTCTACAATGCTTTGTAGTTGGCCTTTTCTAGCGTTAAGAATTCTTTCATTCTCTGAAAAGCTCGCAAGAGCAGAATCTATAGCGAAGTATAGTCCAGTAATAAAAAGAGCAAAAAACATAATAACAAGCATTAACTGTTCTCTGTTGTTTAGCTTAATAAAAGCTAGCTTCGTCTTTCTAAGATATTTTTTTATTTGCATAATATAATCTCTGCAGAAAATCTTACTCTACTATTTCCAAGTGTTCTACCACCTGGATCCACTTTTATTTTACAGAATATGTTTTTATTCTTCTCTAGTGCACTGTTTAATCTTCCAACAGTTGGTGTGTCTGCTACCGATCCTCTAAAGCTAACTTTGGATTCAGCAATTCCAAGAGAGTCAATCTTAATATCTATTTTGTTATCAATGGTTTTAGTAAGTTCTAATAAGACTTCAAGCGGGGAGAGTGATGATAATGAGCCCATTCCAGAAAGTTGTTCTTCTAATTCTGCTACACTATTTTCTAATGTTGATAATTCGTTTCTTCTAGTTATGCTAAGGTTAGGAGCAGCTTCTTTTGCAATTTTATATATTGTGTCATCAATATAAGATAAGCCAGCCAAACTTCTGTAGTAACTAAGTGCAAGCCATATAAGTAAGGCAATAATTGCACCAAGAATGTAAATATATTCTTCTTTTAATGCAGCAATTATATTATTTAAAAGATGCTTGCCAGAGTATTTACCAACTCTAAAATCAAATATATTCTTATTTTTATCTGATTCTATTAAACCAATTGCCCAAGAGATATCTTCCGCTTCTAGATCTATATCTGTTTGGTTTACTATAACCTTATTTAGGTTAAGTTCATCAATATTAATATGCTCACTTAAGTTCTCTATTATTTCACTATTTCCCAGAGCATATGTTTTATTCACTTCATGCTTAACTAGAGTGCAAACTAAATCTTCTAAGCATGACTGACTAACATAGCCATCAAGGTATGCATCATTAATATCTTTTAAAAATATAAGCTTGTCGTTTTCAAATATAGTAATTGAAATATTTGAGTTACTAATTTCTAATAAAGCAAAAGAACCTCTTAATGAAAATAGTTCTTTTAAAGAAGAAGCTGAGCTTGCTTTAGTAGTTATAAATTTAGGATCTAGACCAATAGATTGAGATACTTTTAAAGATTTTTCTATGATATCGCTTGAAGTAGCAGAGGTGAGTATGTCATATGTGCCATCCTCTTTCTTATCTAAAACTATTGAATCAACAATAAATTCATCAAGTTCAACAGGTATTTGATCTTGTAGTTGAATCGGAGCTGTTTTATCTATTTTTTTAGTATCATTAAAAGGTAAGTTTATTTGTCTATAAATTACAGGAGTCGAACTTAATTGTGCCACTGAGCTTTCAATTTGAGTAAAGCTATCAAGGATTGCTTTTTGGTCTTCGGCTTCTATTTCGTAATCATCTAGTTCAAAGCTATGAAAATCAGTTAAAATTATACTGTTTTCACTGCTTTCAGCAGTGACTATTCTTGCCTTATCGGCACTTAAATTAATAGCAGCTATTTTAGACATATTTTAGCTCACATAATAGACAAAATAGTTAGTTTTGTCTCCTTAAAGCATAGGCTGTTTTGTAAGCTTTTGTGGTATTTTCTATGTCTTTTATTAAGAGCAGTATCTCTACTGCTTCTGGTAGGTTAGGCTGTTCCCAAGTATCTGCCCAATTTTCTAGTGAATAGAATCTAAATTTAATATCTTCAACAGAGTTAATTACAGAAGAGATATTTTTTCTCATTTCTACAGTCTTTTCATCTGATATGCCTGTAGGGACTTCTTCTCTAATTAGTTTAAAGGTTTTTTTATCTGAAAATTCTTTTGATTCAGATTCTAAGTAATAGCTAACTTGTACCGAACCGTAGTTATTATTTTGTCCATTAATTATCTGACCTCCAGCACTAGTGTTAAAAGTAATTCTATCTTTTTGTCCAAGGAATATAATGTTACTTATTATTCCACCAATATTTAGTACCCCTTGATTAACTGAGCTAAGTTCACGTCCCATTTTTTCTAACAAGAATTGAGCCTTGGAAGTTGCTTCTATCTCTGCTTCGACAATATTTTTAGCCTGAATAACACCATTAATAGTGCCGTATAAAAGACCGCCAAGAACAGCTAATAGTACAGATACTATTATTAATTCAATTAGTGTAAATCCTTTTTCTGAATTACGTAATTTTATAAAAGTATTATTTTTCAATTTCCCGTACGTTTTAATATAGAAGCCGATTTAATTATAACTATTGGTAAAAACAAAATAAACTATTTTATAAGACTGATCTACTTGTTCTCCCCAAGAGATATTTAACTCAATTCTTCTATATACATCTTCTAAAAATGCCAAATCATAACTAGTAACTTCGCTTATGTATTCCCACTCTTGTAGTTCATCTTTAAAGTAATCTTTTCCTCCTTCAAAGTAGCCGTAGTCTTGTAGTTTGTTTCTAAGAATACCACTATCAGTGCCTACATCTGGAGGCTGAGGAGCTACTTCTATAATTGCCAACATATATTGACCAATGAGAGAAGCAATATTTCTATTTCTTTCTAAAGAGTAAGTGTCTATCATTTTAGTATGAAGACCAATTAAGGTGCTAAATGCTAAACCAAGAATTGCTACTGCAATAGCAATTTCTACTAGTGTGAATCCTTTCTCAGAGCTTAAATGCTCTAAGTGTTTTGATCTTATCTGCTTTGATTTTATTATAGGATTCAAGAAGCGTTCCTAATAACAAGATTACCATTTGTAGCTTCACTTTTAGCTACATAGTCTTCGTCGTTAATCTTTAAATTTATCTCTACTGCATCACTTGTTGATTGGGGGGTGAATCTAAAAAAGACTTTGCCCTCGTCAATTATTTCTTTTCCTCTTTTAACACTTATAATATCTAAGCCTTCAGTAAAGTCTTTTTGTTTTGAGAGGCTTGGGAACTCTAGAGGAATACTTAACCTCACAGCAGCATTTGCATCTCTAAATCTTACAGAGAAATATTGTTGGTCTAGTTCTAATGAGTCAATTGCTTCTTGTTTTGCGTATTCCTCAGCAATAGTGCCAATTTCTTCTATTTCTTCTTGAGCTTTTCTCTCTTTCTCTCTTCTTGTTCTAAGGTTAGAGAGTAAGTCAACATTTTCAGATCTTGTAGGGGGTAGAGGCACTTCTCTAAAGACTTGGTAGTAATCATTATCAATATCTAGAACGAGTCGATAAGTCTGACCTCTACCATATGCTTCATTAAATAACTGCCTCCATAAGGAAGATAGAGATCTAATTTCAGATTCTTGTTTCCACCCTGTAATAGAACTAAATTTAGAGCTTGCTAAAGTTGTAATAAGGCTAACTAGAACAACAACTAAAACTAGTTCAACTAGAGTGAAGCCCTTATTATTCTTTAGCGTGTCTTTTTTAGTTTTACGGTCCAGTAACTGAGACATCTTGTTTGGCTCCATCTCCGCCATCTATGCCATCTGCCCCTAGGCTTTTTAATGTAAATGAGCGACCTCCGTTTTCAACTTTATAGCTAAATGGAAAGCCCCATACATCTGTTAGGTCATCTTCTCCAGCCAGGGCGAAAAAAGGTTTGCCTGATTTTTTTACTGCAGGACCACCTTTAATTAGGTTATCAAGACTTGCAGGGAATTTATTATACTTAAGTCTGTATTGGCTAAGTAGATTTTTAGCTTTTTCCATTTTAACAACATTTAACTCTGCTTTTGCAGTATCGCCTTGTCCGATTACATTTTTCCCAACTACAACTGCAATTAAACTAATAAGAACAATTACAACTAGTAATTCTACTAAAGTTAAACCTGATTCATTTCTCATAAATTATATTTCCCTAAAAAATCTTACCTTAGACGATGCTGATAATTAAACTATTAAATTTTAGCTATTTTGCCAATGAAGTCATCTCAAGCATTGGTAGCATTACTGCAGCTAGTATAGCACCAACTATAAAAGCTAAAAATATAATTAACAACGGTTCTAGTATAGATGTAAAGCTAGAAATTGCTGAATCTACTTCAGTTTCATAAGATTTAGCTGCTCTATTTAACATTTGCTCTAATTGACCTGTTTTTTCACCAATTGCAATCATGTGTATTAGTAGCTTAGGGAAATGCCCAGATTTAGACATTTCTTTAGCTAAGCTCCCTCCTTCACGAACACCGACAATAGCGTCTTCTACAGCATTTTCTAAAACAACATTGCCTAAAATGTTCTTAACAATTTCTAGCCCGCCTAAGAGTCTAATTCCACTAAAAAGCATAGTTCCTAGATTTTTTGCGAATCTGCTACAAGCAATCTTTAGCCTAAGATTGCCAATGATAGGTATTTTAAAAATTAATTGGTCTAACTTCTCTCTGCCTTTTTCTGTGCTAGAATATGATTTGTAGAAATAAACTGCAGCTATAATTAAAATAATAATTAAGTACCAGTATGATTGAACTAGGTTACTTAAGGTAATAACTATTCTTGTAGGCAAGGGAAGAACTGCTCCTTGGTCTTCAAATATTTTTGTGATCTGTGGAACTACGTAACCTAAAAGTAGAATTATTACTCCAAAGCATAGAAGTAACATTAGCATTGGGTAGGTAAGTGCAGAGATAACTTTCTTTTGTAGCTCTGCTTGAGATTCTAGTAAATCTGCTAATCTTTCTAATACTAAATCAAGTGAGCCTGAAGCTTCACCAGAAGATACCATGTTTACATATAGCTTTGGAAAAGCGGCAGGGTACTTTTTTAACGAATCTGCAAGTGTTGCACCCTCATTAACATTATCTCTAATTTCAACTATTATTTTTTTTATAGCAGGATTTTCAATTTGTTCACTTAGTGCTTTTAGCGATTCTACAAGAGGCATACCTGCAGCTACAAGGGTTGCAAATTGCCTTGTAATTATTGATAACTGGCTTGTTCCTATTTTAGTTGCTTTTTTTTGTCCAAAAGAAAAAGATAGTTTGTTAGAGCTGTGACTTGCTTCACATAGTTCAGTAGCAAAGATTTTCTTAGATTTTAATTTTGACCTAGCATCTCTTATTGATTCTGCATCAATTACGCCTTTAACGTTTTTGCCTTTTTGGTCAATTGCTTTGTAGGAAAATACTGCCATTTATTCGTTAATATCTTCTTGTGTTACTCTTAGTACTTCTTCAACTGAGGTAAGTCCAGAAACTATTTTTCTTGCTCCATCAGCTCTTAAGCTTCTAAGAGAGCTGGAGTTTGCCCTAATAGTTGTTGAGTCAGCTTTATTCATAATTAGATTTCTAACTTTATCATCCATTCTTAGTAATTCATGGATTCCCATTCTTCCTTTGTAACCTGTGTTTTGACAAGTGCTACAACCATTTTCACTGTGGGTGAAAGTTGTGCCAGGAGGAAGTTGGAAATTAATACCTAATTCTCTTGCTTCAAGATCGCTAATAGCGTGTGGTCGTTTGCAATCTGGGCAAAGCCTTCTAACAAGTCGCTGTGCCATTACTCCTATTAAACTAGAAGAAATTAGAAATGGCTCAACTCCCATATCTGTTAACCTTGTAATAGCCCCAGGTGCATCATTGGTGTGAAGAGTGGAGAAAACTAAATGTCCAGTAAGAGATGCTTGAATTGCAATTTCAACGGTTTCTAGATCTCTAATCTCACCTACCATTACTATGTCAGGATCTTGTCTAAGAATAGCCCTTAGACCACTTGCGAATGTAAAGTCGATTTTTGGACTTACTTGCATTTGTCCAACTCCACCGAGTTCGTATTCCACAGGATCTTCAATTGTTAATATATTCTTATCAACGGTATTTATTTCTGATAAACACCCATACAGAGTAGTCGTCTTACCAGAACCTGTTGGGCCTGTGACAAGAAAAATTCCGTGGCTTTTCTTAATATATTTTCTTATATCAGTCTCTATATCTGGTTCAAAACCAAGCGTTGCAATATCTAGTCTAACATTAGACTTATCTAAAAGACGCATTACAATACGCTCCCCGTAGCTTGTTGGAACAGTAGAGACCCTGATATCAACATCTTTACCGGCGATTTTTAATCCAATTCTTCCATCTTGAGGTAAGCGTTTCTCAGCAATGTTTAAATTAGACATTACTTTTACTCTAGATAGAATTGGAGCTTGGAAAAATTTATCTTCTGTATCTATATCTTGTAGAACCCCGTCTACTCTAAATCTTACTTTAAGATTTTGTTCAAACGGTTCAATGTGAATATCTGAAGCTCCCATAGTAGCGGCTCTAAATATTAATGTGTTTACGTATCTAATAATAGGTGCATCATCATCTTCTGCATCGGTTACATCAATTTTTAAAGTATCTGTAATTTCTCCTTTCTCTTCGCTATCTAAGGAGCTATCTCTGCCAGTCATTAGCTTTGTTCTAATGTTGTTAATGGCATTTAAAATTTCTTCTTCAGGTGCAACCACTCTTAATGTAGGCATGCCATAAACTAGGGATAAGACATCTGAAATCTCAGTATTAAGGGGGTCAGAAACTGCAATAACTATATTGCCGTCTTCAACTTTTAGAGGGATTACTTTGTTTTGTTTAGCCCAAGTCCCAATAATCTTATTAAATTCCCCCATTTCTAAGTCTTGAGGTGGGGAGACATCACCAAGGCTTTCTATATATTGAAGCCCTAGTTTTTCAGCGAGTGACTTTGAGACATCACTCATTCGTATCCCATTGTTCGAAGTTAGCAATAGTAACACCAGGATGAGTTTGGTTTAGTGTCTCAGTAGAGTTATAAACTCCTAAGCAGATATACTCTATGTCGTTATTATGAAAACTTTTTCCAACTGCAAGTCTAATCTTTTGAGAACTTAAAGCAATAGTCTCTCCAGTTGTAGTATCTCTAAGCACAGAGAAGTTTACTGTGCCTGTAGTAGTATTAATTGGGGCGTCTACGATAGGAGTGTCTACGTTATTATAGTTCTCTATATCGACATAGCTGTCGTTAGTACTAACTACCTTACTCTCACTAGTAACTATATTTACTGTTTCATTTTCTGCATCTAGGGGAATATCTGAATATATATTAGCAGGTGGCAAGCTTGGAATGTTGCTTCTAGAAATAGTTTCTAAGGAAGTATCCTGCTGTATTGGAATATCTCCTTGGGGAATCTGATTAATAGGCGTAGTAGGGTTTAGTATTATAGTGCTCTGAGTCTCTAAGTTTTGTGTCTCTGTATTTTGTATGACTGGGCTAGGCAAATCTCCCCTAAGTCTTTGTCTTGAATAAACTGGTTCGTTAGAATTAGCATCTAAAGGCAATGCAGGGGCAACTACTAATTCAATTTTATCTTTAGGAGTTATATTTTCTAAGGCTGGTAAAATAGTTCCAGGCTTTATTATCTCTTTTTTATATTCCTCAGCAACATTATCAAAAGCAGGGGAGTTTAAGACTTCCTGCCTATTTGGAGTTATGTCTTCCTCAACGATTTCCTTTTCAATCTCACCAGCATAGGCTTTAGTGTGATCTCTAGCATCATACTGGTCTTTGATTACTTTTGGAGTAATTAAAATTAATAAATTAGTTTTAGTCTTAATGTGGTTTTGAGTTTGAAATAAATTCCCTAGAATTGGAATGTCTTCCAGGATAGGAAAACCACTTGTAGAGTCTTCAATTTGGTCCTGTAGCAAGCCACCAGTGATTACCATTTGTGAGTCTTTAACTTCGACAGAGGTTTCAGATGTTCTAATTGTAGTAGTAGGTCCGTTTGAGTCTGCTCTAGTTCCTTCAACTACACTTGAAATTTCTACAAATATTCTTAAGTTAACATATTCTCCAGAACTAATTTGAGGAGTTATTCTAAGTGTAATACCTACATCTTGTCTCTGAACTTGGTTAAATGTGTTGCCAATATTTGTTTGGTTAGTAGCAGTTGAGCTAACAAAAGGAACATTTTCACCAACTATAATCTCAGCTTCTTCGTTATCTGTTGCAAGAATAGTAGGTGAGCTTAAAACATTAACATTTGTATTTTGGCTAACTGCTGAAACTAAAATTGCTTGTGAAGGAATAGTAATTCCTCCAGGTAAAGTAAGAGTTCCGGCACTAGCTGCAGCAAGTGTTATGTCAGTTAGTCCTGCAGGATTTGTTAATAGATTAGTAAGACTACCAAAGTTACTTTGTCCGAATATCCCACCATTTTCTTCTAATCCAGCTGTTCCTTGAAGTTCTACTCCAAATCCATCTTGGTCACCAATTCTTACTTCTAAAATTGTGGCTTCTACAAGTACCTGTCTTCTTTTAATATCAAGCTCGTCGATAACATCTTTTATCCGTGAGTAATCTCCTTTTGATGCATTGATAAGTAAAGAGTTTGTAGCCGGGTCAGCCGTTATAGAAACTTCACCTTCAAAGTTTACACGAGAGCCATTATTATTTGTTCTATTAGCTGCATTTCTAAAAGCATTAGCTGCTCTGTTGTTATTTGTAGTTCTAGTATTTCTGTTTTGAGCAGCATTATTTCTAGTTAATGAGCTACCTTGAGTTCTAGTTGTATTTGTTCCACTACTAGTTGCTCCGGAAATTAAATTACTTAAAATTTCAGATAAGCTTTCCGCATCAGCATGTTGTAATTTGTATACCCAAAATCTGCCACTAGATTGATCCACTTCGCTATCGAGTTGATTAACGAGCTCTCTAACTTTAACAGTCATGTCTTTATCAGCTACTACAATTAATGAATTTGTTCTTTCATCGGGAATTATTTTAAACGGTATGCTTCTTTTTTCATTATTGTTGTTATTGTTATTTTGAGAAGTCCTAGAGTTTTGTTGTCTTAGTCTTCTTAGTCTAGATAAAGCAGAGTTTGTGTTTGAAACGATGTTGGAGTTTTGAGTCCTTGTCTGGTCGTCTTGATTCCCTAAAATATCATTTATTTTTTCTGATATATCGCCAACTTCAGCATGAACAACAGGGATTATTGTAATTTCTCTATCAACTGCTGGTACATCAATTTCAGTTAGTAGCTCTCTTAATCTAGAAATGTTGGCTTGAGAATCTATTATTATTAATGAATTATTACTTTCTACCGCTTTAATAATACCAGATTTAGAAATAAAAGATCCGATAAGTTCATTAGCCTCGCTAGCAGCTATATGTCTTAGTCTAACTTTTTCAGTTACTAATTGATCTGAAGGATTCTTAGTAGTTGATTTAACAAATGGAACAGTGGTTTGTTTTGCATCTCCTGCTTTAATAACTTTCCAAGTGCCAGCTGTTACAGGAATAGTTGTAAAGCCTTTAAGCAATAGAATAGTATCAAAAACTTTTAATGCCTCATTTGTTGTTAAAGGGGTAGGTAAGTGAATCGTTACCTTGCCTTTAACTGCGCCGTCGATAATATAATTTCTTTTAAGTATTTTACTAAAAGTTTTAATAAGAGCGGCTATTTCTATATCGCTTCCATTAAGAGCATTTTTTATTTGATCTTTTTGAGAGTTGCTAAGACTGCCAGTAAATGAAGCGCTATTTTGATCTTTAGAATTTAGCTCTTTTTCTTCTTCTTTTATTTGGCTAGCAAGATCATTTTCAGTCTCCTCTACTAACTCAGGTGAGATAGGCTCTAGTATACCAAACTGTCCATCTTCGATAGTTTCAGAATTAAATTCAGTAGAATCTGATAATGAAGATTGAGCAAGTGCGGTAACGCACGAAAATAAAATTATTATTAAAATTTTAAAAATCATATTTATTCAATACTATAGTTAAGATTAATATTGCCCCCGTTTCTTTCAATTGAAACCTGAATTTCTCTCTCAGTTTTTAACTGCTCAAACAACTTTAATGCTTGAGTAGGGTCTGCCAAAGTGTTCTCATTAACTGCTGTTAATATGTCGCCATTTTTTAGGCCAATTTTTTCGTATAAACTTCCAGCTCTGATAGCAAAAAGTCTCATGCCTATGCTTTTTCCGTTTCTAAAATATGGAACCGCTCTTGCTTGAGAGAGGAGCTTCGGTAAATTATTAAGAGCACTTTCGAGCTCTTCTTCATCGACACTGAAATCTGTTTGGTCATCGCTTATTGATCCTGAATTTGAATTAGACGAGCCAGATTTACCTTTTTCTAAAACTAGGGTTTCTATTGTGCCATTTTTATTTAAAGTAATTTCAGTCTCAGTAACTTTTTCAAGTTTTGCATAATCAAATACTTCCTCTCCTATTTCAAAGACATCTTGCTTTTTCTTTTTTTTATTTTCTATGATTGCAAGAGAAAGACCGTTTTTGCTAACATTAGTAGCAACTAGTCTTAGCTCAATATCTGGGCTTTTTTTAGCAGCGGCACTATCGTCTTTTTTGCCCTCTACTTCCCCAAAAATATTCCTAGTAGTAATTAAGTTAAAAGCATCTAAGGATTTTTTTTCTTTATTGTCTTCTTGAGAGCTTATATCTGCTAGCTTGGCTGTAATAGAGTTACTGTCATCACTAATGTCTTTTATTAAATTGCCAATCCAAACAGAAAGTCCAACACCAATAATAAGACAAAGCTTACCAAGTAAAAAAATTATGCCTTCTGCACTTAAAAGTCTTTCAATATTAAAATTTGAAAAATTAAGAAACGACACAAAATCCCTGATTGATTATAAATTAAGAGTTCTATTTATAGATTAGAATAGAAAAAAAGTCTGTGTTTAGGTAGAAAATAATTAAAAAACTTTTTTAAGATTTAATTAATTTTTTTTATTAGTTTGCGATTATATTTATGCATTTAATTGCTGTGAGCAAGGCAGTTTTAATAGGAGAGTCTTTTTTTTCAACAGCGATAAATGCATGCTTTGAGTCGTGATTTTTTAAGGCTATTTCGTAACTTCTTTTTTCCTTAATGTTATCTACTCTTTTGGTGTTCTTAATATTTTTTATGACAGTAACATTTGGATTTAATTCCTTAATTCTTTCTACATTCTTTTGGTATACTATTTCTCCTACTCCTGCTCCAGCTAAATAAAGTGCAAGTAAGTCATCTTGGTAATTTAAAATTACAATTGAGTTTTTTAATGCTAATTGTTGTTTTAGTCCCCAGCCAGAAACCAGCAGTGCTCTACTGTATAATTCTATTTCCTGTTCTGAAAGTTCAAGATTCATATTAGTTACTTATTGCCAGTAATTTACTCTGTGAAAATCGATTAACTTTTATATTCTCATCTTTTAGTGAGATGGAGGTTTTCTTTGCATTCTGTGCTGAGCTAAAAGCAAAAATTACTTTTTGCTTACTATTTAATTTCTCTATAGCGAGTTTACTTAGTATGAAAGTTTGAGGACAATTCTTAGAACTTAGATCGATATTTACAATTTCTTTATAACAAGAACAATTTCTATTTTGTCTAAGTATAATCTCTCTTTCTTCTTTTTTATATCTTAAAAACTGTGAGTCATTTTCTTTAATGCAATGATAAGCACTTTCAGCCTGCATGTATCCTAAAAGGCCTGCAACTGGTCCAATTACCCCTTGATTTTGGCAAGTTTCTTCAATTTTATCATTATCCTGTTCAGACCAGTTTTCAAAAAGACACCTCAGGCAAGGAGAGTCGGTATTTGGATTGAAAAAAAGTGTCTGACCATAGTCTGCAACTACTCCTGCATAAGAGAAGTATTTTAAATTTCTTACGCAAAAGTCATTTAATAAAAAAGAGGCTTTTGCTGAATCAGTACAATCAAAAATAACGTCGAATTCATTTAAATTGATATTAATATTTTCTTTTGTAATCTTTTTATTAGAATGACTTATCTTTTTAAGTCTTGGATGTCTAGAATTAAGCTTTTTACTTAATGTTTCAGCTTTATTCTTACCTATATCATTAATAGTGAA